>JAIRRW010000058.1 GCA_031255775.1 Clostridiales bacterium | reverse complement strand
GTGAGATTTTTCTTTTTAAATGGGAGGGGGCGCGGTTTACACAATCTTTACAAAAGCTATACGTTTTATATGTTTACGAATTTTGCCGGTTTTATTATGCTGGTAGCATGGTTAAGATAAATCAAAAAAAGGAGAGCATGTTATGAAAAGAAAGGTGAGCATTTGGATGACGGCGGTTGCGTGCGCGTTGGCGGCGTTTGGGCTCGGCGGCTGCGGGAACGCGAAAACGCAGATCAAAATATCCGGTTCTTCCTCGGTGTCGCCCCTGATGCAGCAGCTTGCGGCGGCCTACGAAAAAGAAAACGCGGACATTGAGATCGTGATCACCACCAGCGACTCGGGGACGGGCATCGCGGATACGGAGGCCGGAAAAAACGAGATCGGGATGGTCTCGCGGGATTTGAAGGCGGCGGAGAGCGGCGTCACGGCCACAAAACTGTGCGACGACGGCGTGGTGCTGGTCGTACATAAGGATTCGGCGCTCGATGACGTGACGGGCGCGGCGGTCTACGCGCTGTACGCGGAGGGTACGGCGATCGGCAGTGTGACAAGCGCCGTCTCCCGCGAATCGGGCAGCGGGACGCGGGATGCCTTTGACGGGCTGATCAAAAACGGCGGCGGGGACGCCCTGTCCAAACTGACCGAGCTTGCCGCCGTCGTCTCGATCCAAAATTCCACGGGCGCGGTCAAGACGCAGATAGCGGGCAGTCCCGCCCGCCTCGGCTACATCTCGTTGGGCTCGCTTGACGATACGGTCAAGGCGCTCAAATTTGAGGGGACGGCGGCCACGGCGGGCAATGTCCAAAACGGCACGTACAAGCTGTCGCGCCCGTTTAACCTCATCGTCAAAAAGGGCGCCGAGCCGAGCGGCGCGGCACAGGCCTTTATCGACTTTATCCTATCCGAGACCGGGCAAACGATCGTGACGGACAACGGCTACGTCAGGCTGGCGGCCTGATGAGGGACGCCCATACAAGCGGGCGAAAGCGGGAAACCGCCGCCAAGGCCGTGTTCGGTTTTGCGGCGGCCTTTTCCGTGTTTGCGGTGTTCGCCATTATCTTCTATATCTTTTACGCCGCCTTACCGGCGTTTCGTGAGATCGGCGTTTTCCACTTTTTATTCGGAAAGCTGTGGGCGCCGGATAAGGAATTTTTAGCCGTTTCCGAGCGTTTCGGCATCCTGCCGATGATCGTCGGGACGCTGTGCGTGACGGCGGGCGCGGTGCTTGTGGGCGGCGGCATCGGCATATTTTCGGCGGTATTTTTGGTCGCGTTTTGTCCCAAAAAGCTGCGAGCGCCGCTGTCGCACCTGATCCATTTTTTGGCGGCGATCCCCTCGATCATCTACGGCTTTTTCGGGCTGGCGGTTTTATTGCCGGTTTTGGACAAGCTATCGCCCACGGGGTCGGGCATGGGCGTGCTGGCCTGCTCGCTCATTTTGGGGCTGATGATCCTGCCCACCGTCACCGGCATCGCCAAGGACAGCTTAGAAGCGGTCCCGTCGGCCTATTTCGAGGGGGCGCTGAGCCTGGGGGCGAGCAGGGAGCAGGCCATGTTTGGGACGGTGCTGCCCGCCGCAAAATCGGGCGTGCTGACGGCGCTGATACTGGGGACGGGGCGGGCGGTGGGCGAAACCATGGCGGCGCTCATGGTGGCGGGGAATGCGGCGGCGTTTCCGACCGGGCTGTTTTCCAACCTGCGCACGCTCACCATCAACATGGTGCTGGAGATGGCCTACGCTTCCCCCGGCAGCCTGCACCGAAACGCGCTGATCGCCACGGGCGCGGTGCTGCTGGTCTTTATTTTAGCGCTTAACGGCATTCTCGGGCTGCTGCGGCATAAAAAGCGCGAACGAAAAATCCGCCCCGACCGACCGCCGACCCCGGCAAAAAGTCAAAAGCCGTTTTCCGAGCCGGTATTCAAAAAGCGCGGCGGCCTGCCGCGGACGCTCAAATACCTGTCGGCCGTGCTTTCGGGGGTCGTCCTGCTCGCGCTTGCCCTGATCGTCGGCTTTATCCTGATAAAAGGGCTTCCGGCTATCAGTCCCGCCTTTTTGTTCGGCCCCTCCGGCAACGCCGCCGCCTCGCTGCGTCCCGCGTTTGTGACAACCGGCCTCTTGATCCTGACCGCCTTGGCGGTCGCGCTCCCGATCGGGATCGGCGCGGCGATATATCTGTCCGAGTACGCCAAACAAAACAGCCGGATCGTCAAGGTCATTCGGCTCTTTACCGAGACCCTTTCGGGGATGCCCAGTATCATATTCGGGTTTTTCGGCGTAATCTTTTTTTGCGAGCTCTTGGGGCTTGGGCGCAGCGTGCTGGCGGGCGGGCTCACGCTGTCGCTGATCATTCTGCCCACCGTCATACGCGCCGCCGAGGAAAGCCTGCTTGCGGTCGGCGATTCGCTGCGGGAGGCCAGCCTTGCCCTGGGGGCGGGACGTCTGCGAACGATCTTTTACGTGGTGCTGCCCTCGGCGGTTTCGGGCATTGTGACGGCGGTCATTTTGGGGATCGGGCGGATCGTGGGCGAATCGGCGGCGCTCATCTACACGGCGGGCGCCGTCATGTACACGCCGCAAGGCCTGCTAAGCGAGGGCGCCGGCTTTGCGGTGATGATGTGGAAATTTTCCGGCGAGGGACTGTATCTGGACTACGCGTACGCGACTGCGGCGACGCTGCTGCTTTTTGTCGCGATTTTGCAGGCGCTTGTCGCGCTGTGTAAGCGCGGACTGACGAGAGGGAAACGGGCATGAAGCGTCAAAACGGATGGGATATGTTTGCGTTTGAGGGCGAAACGGCCGTCACGATCGAGTCGCTGGACTTGTATTACGGCAGCTTTCACGCGCTAAAAAACATTTGTATGGCAATGCCGAAGCACGCCGTCACCGCGCTCATCGGCCCCTCGGGATGCGGAAAATCCACGCTGTTAAAGACCCTAAACCGCCTAAACGACCTGATCGACGGCTGTCGGATCACCGGCAGCGTGCGGATCGGGGCGCGGGATATTTACGCAAAGGAGGTTGACGTCAGCGCCCTACGAAAAAACGTGGGCATGGTGTTTCAAAAGCCCAATCCATTTCCCATGAGCGTGTTTGACAATATCGCGTACGGGCCGCGCACTTTCGGCGTACGAAAAAAGGCCGAATTGAGCGGCCTTGTCGAAAATTCGCTTAAAGCCGCCAACCTTTGGGCGGAATTGAAGGATCGGCTGCACAAATCGGCGCTCAGCCTTTCGGGCGGGCAGCAGCAGCGGCTGTGCATTGCGCGGGCGCTGGCGGTTCAGCCCAAAATTTTGCTGATGGACGAGCCGACCAGCGCGCTCGACCCCATATCCACCGGAAAGATCGAGGAGCTCTGCGGCGAGCTGAAGGAGGCCGTGACGATCGTCATGGTGACGCACAATATGCAGCAGGCCGCGCGCATATCCGACAAGACGGGGTTTTTTCTCTTGGGGGATCTGGTGGAATTCGGCGATACCGGCGAGCTGTTTGCCTCCCCCAAGCAGGAAGCGACCATGAATTATATCTCCGGCCGATTCGGGTAAGCGCAAATAGAATAGGTCGAATAAAGACCTGTTCTAAAACCGATCGCGAATGGATCAACGAGGATATATTTCGTCTGCCGAGGAAAAGGTTCTTTTTGGTAGTAGCGCTACCAAAAACGGTTCTTTGACGACGGCGGACAGAATATAGACCGTTTAGCCGTCGCGAGCGGTTGCAAGAACAGGTCTAATGCAAATAAAATATAAAAGGCCGCAAATTCGGTTCACACCCCGAAGAAAGCGTGGTAAAATAAGTGGGAGGACGGTCACGGTGCGAAAACAATTCGATCTCGATTTGGAGGGGCTTTCGGCGGCGCTCTATAAAATGGCGGCGGGGGCGGAGGACGCGATACGGCTGTCGGTCAGGGCGCTGACCCAAAAGGACGGGGCGCTGGCGCAAAGGGTGATCGACGGCGACGGCGCGATCGACGAGCAGGAAAAGAGCATCGAGCAGCGCGCTCTCAAAATCATCATCAAGTACCAGCCGGTCGCGCGTGACCTTAGGAGCGTCACCTGCGCCCTAAAGATGATCACGGACATCGAGCGCATCGCCGACCAGGCCGCGGACATCTCGTCCATCGCCCTCAAATTTCTCGATCGGGCGTATATCAAGCGGCTCGAGCACATTCCGGCGATGGCGGCGCACGTGACGGACATGGTGCACGAGGGCGTCCGGAGCTTTATCAACCGCGACGGGACGCTTGCGAAAAGCGTGATCGCCGCCGACGATGCCGCGGACGGGATGTTTGTCGGGATAAAGGACGAGCTCATCTCGTACCTGAGGGAGCAGCCGGACGCCGCCGAGCAGATCGTATACTTTATGATGATCGCCAAATATCTCGAACGGATCGGGGATCACGCCGTCAATATCGCCGAATGGGTGATATTCGATCTGACGGGCACGCATAAGGAAGTAAAAATACTGTGAGGGGCGGGTATGCACACCATATTTTCGGTAGAGGATGATCGGGATTTACAGGATCTTTTGCGCTTTTCTTTGAGCGGGTTTGGCTATGACGTTTCGCTTTTCGACACCGCCGAGGCCATGCTTGCCGTCTTAGAGACCGAAAAACCGGACTTGTTTTTGCTGGACATTATGCTGCCGGGCATGGACGGGATCGAGGCGCTCAAAATTTTGAAGGGAAACCCGCGTTACGCCGCGATCCCCGTCATCATGCTGACGGCAAAGGGGACGGAGATGAATATTGTCAGCGGCTTGGACGCGGGCGCGGACGACTATATCACAAAGCCGTTTTCGGTCATGGAGCTGTCCGCCCGAATCAACGCGCAGCTAAGAAAGACCGCAAAACCCGACAGGATCGCGGCGGAGGGGATCGAGATGGACATGGACGCCCGGGAGGCGTACATCGAGGGGAGGCCGCTGCAGCTGACCGCCAAGGAATTCGAGCTGTTGTACGCGCTGATCAAAAACGCGGGGAAGGTGCAAAAGCGCGAGGCGCTTTTGAGCGGGATTTGGGGCTACGCGTATTTTGGCGAGACGCGCACGCTGGATATGCACATACGCACGCTCCGCGCAAAGCTCAACGGGTACGCGGACCGCGTCGTGACCGTGCGCGGCATCGGGTTTAAATATTGTCCGCAAAGGGACGCCGGGGCATGAAACGGAAATTTTTTATTCGGACGCTTGTGATCAGCCTGTCCGCCATGCTTTTATTCGGGATCGCCTCGGGCTTTTTGATCGCCTTTTCGGCCGAACGGCTGTTAAAGGACGATCTATTGCGCCTGTCCGACGTCATCAAGGACGAGGCGCAGCGGGAAAACGCGGTGCTTTCTAACCTAGTGTCCTTCGAAAATTCGGGGACTCGGGCCTTTCGGATCACGTTTATCGACGCGGCGGGCGGCATCGTCGCGGACAGCATACGGGATAGCTCTGACAACCATCTCTCGCGGCCCGAGGTCGAACGCGCCCTCAAGGGCGAGCCCGGCTTTGTCAAGCGGTACAGCGAGACCTCTAAAAAAAACATGATGTATTACGCGGTCACGTTTATCTATGCCGAAAGCGGCGACACGTACGTGCTGCGGGTGGCGATCGAGACCTCGGCCATGACGAGCGCGGTGCTTAGCTCGCTCCCTTTTCTTGTCCTCCTTATGGCCGCGCTGGTCGTGGCGCTGGTCATCACGAATCAAAAATACAACAGCGCCATGCTGCTGCCGCTGTCCGAAATCAAAGAAAAGCTCCATACGATCAACGCCGGCGCGTTCGAAAAGCTGTCCTTAGACAAGGGCAACGAGGAGCTGCTGCCGGTCATCAACGAGCTCAACGAAATCGTCGAAAACATCAGCGAGCTCAACAAGATCCGCAGTGAATTTTTTGCCAACGCCAGCCACGAGCTCCATACGCCGCTCACCTATATCGGCGGCTACGCCGAGCTGATGGAAAAGGGGCTTTTGACCGACGCGGACAAGATAGCCGAGTGCGGCGCCAAAATCGGGGAGCAGACGGCGCGTATGGGCGGGCTGATCGCCGATATGCTCAAATTGTCCAGCCTGGAGAACGCGCAGGGAGACGCCGCCCTATCCGAGGTGCCGCTGCAAAAGCTGTTGACGGCCGTGACGGACGCCTTTAGGCTACAGGCCGACGGCAGAAACATATCGATCCGCACGGTCTGTTATGAGGAGACGGTCGTTAGCAACGAAAAGCTGTTAAAGGATATTTTGACAAATCTGATCCAAAACGCCGTCCGATATAACCGCGACAACGGCAGTGTGGATATTACGGTAAAAAGAGCGGAGGATCGGGTCGTGATCACCGTAGCCGATACCGGCATCGGCATTGCGCAAAAGGATCAGAGCCGGGTTTTCGAGCGGTTTTTCCGCGTTGACAAGGGGCGTTCGCGCGAAAACGGCGGCACGGGCCTTGGCCTTGCCATCGTCAAACATTCGGTACAAAAGCTGTCGGGCACGGTCACGCTGGACAGCAAAATCGGCAGGGGGTCTAAATTTACCGTGACGCTTCCGGCGGATTTGCGGCAAAAGGGTTAGGCGATAAGCTCCAAGAGAACGGACTCAAGCCGTGTCTCATAATCGATAAACGGATTCCGATTCCCCTGAAAGCCGTATATAACCTCATTCCGATTGCGCTCAAAGTCGTCCACGGGATCGGCGGCGTTCCAGTCGATCAGGAGCTGCCGGGCGGAAATGGGCATAAAGGCGTCGTCTTTGTTGTAAGCGCGCGCGTCCGTCAACTCCTGTACGGATGCGGGTATCCGCAAAATGTCCCGATACATGACGATCATGTACATGAGGATGCGGCTGACGTCGCCGACGTGCTCTCTGCCCGGGTAAAACGCGTCCGCGCCGACGGCGTGACCGTGGTGGGTAGCGGGATCGTCGTCCTTGTCCAGCGTGCAGTCGTCGCCCAGCGCGCAATCGGTAAAATAGCGGTTGCTCCGGGTCTGGTTGATGCCGCCGCTGTGTACGCCGCCGATTGCCCGCAGGTTGTGCAGGTCGCTGGCCTGATTTTTTCCGTTCGACGCAACCCTGGCCATGCCCAGCAGCGAGTTGCACCATACGTGCTCGCGCTCGAAATTTTTTCCCGTCATCCAGTCCCGCTCAAATTTTTGGGCGTTGTAGATCCCGTATACATAGTCCGCGCCCTTGGGCGTGTCCGCCGCGATCAACGCGCCGCCCTGTCCGGCAAAGCTATAGCCGGTCGCCGCAAACCCCGCCCGAAGCCGCGCGTAAAGCCCGTCCGCGGTCCATTCCACCCCGTCATAATAGCCCGACGGGTCCTCGTATTCCGTCCGCGTGTTTTCCTTGGCGGTCAGCCAGCCGTAAAGCGGCTGCTCCTGAAACAGGTCGCTAAAGCCGACCCGAACCGGCAGGGCGGGGCGCGTGCCGTCCTCGTCGTAATACCAGTTTAGCGCCCAGTATTTCGAGCTTTTATCGCCGTTTTCCTCCGTAAAATAATCGTCAAGCTCGATAAAATCGGTGTTGTCAAAGACGCGGTATTTGACCGAAGCCAGCAGCGAACGCTCTATTTGGCCGGTATACTCGTATTGGCCGTCGTCGAGATAGTAGTAGTGGACGGTTTTTCCCGTAAAACAATATCCGAGCGTGCCGACGATGACGATCAGGCATAAAAAGACCGCCAGCCCCGCCGAAAGCCGCTTTTTTTTGCGCCCCCTCTTGCGGGTCGCGCCGGTCGCCTTGGTTGCGGCGGACGCGGCCTGCCCAATCCTCTCCGCGTCGCCCGCGGCTCTCTTTTTTGGCGGTTGTTTTCTCGTCGGCCTGCTTGACATGGATTCCCTCCGAATACTTTATATATATAGCGCTTCCGTTAGGACGCCTTAATATCATTATAAGTGATTTTTATTTTTTTAGCAATAATAATGTGGATCGTTTTACTTGACAGGTCGATATTGGCTGTGATATAACTTATTAAAGTTAGCATATGCTAACTTATGTAATTGACTATACACGACCTAATAGAGGAGAGAGATATGGGAAAAACGAAACCCGCTAAAGAAAAGCCGTTAAGGCGGCTGATGGCCTACGCCGGCGCCTATAAAATATTGACGGTTTTGTCCATGATATTTTCGGCGGTCAGCGCGGCGCTTGTGATCGTACCCTTTGTGTACATATGGCGAATCATCGAGGAGGTGATCCGTGTCAGGCCGGATTTTTCGCAGGCGCAGCACATCGCCTTTAACGGCTGGATGGCGGTTCTGTTTTCGGTCGCGGGCATATTGGTGTACCTTGCCGCCCTGATGTGCTCGCACTTTTCGGCCTTTCGGGTGGCGGCAAATATCCGCAAGGATACGGTTCGGCACGTGACGCAGCTTCCGGTGGGGAGCCTGGACATGGTGGGCAGCGGCAAGGCGCGGCGGATCATACACGATTCAAGCGCCGCAACCGAGACCTACCTCGCGCACCAGCTGCCCGATATGGCGCGCGCGTTCGTGACGCCGGTCGCCGTACTCGTGCTGCTCTTTGTCTTTGACTGGCGTTTGGGGCTGGCCAGTCTAATCCCGGTAATCGTTTCGTTTGTCCTGTTGGCGGTCATGCTGGGAAAGCGCGCGGAACGCGTGATGGCCGAGTTTCAAAACGCGCTGGGGGACATGAACAACCAGGCGGTCGAGTACGTGCGCGGCATGACGGTCATCAAAACCTTTGGGCAGACGGTCTTTTCCTTTAAGCGTTTCAGCGATTCGATCGAGCGTTACCGCGAATATGTGGTTCAGTACACGCTTTCGATGCGGAAGGCCATGATGGTTTTTCAGGTCTTGACCGGCGGCATTTTTGCGTTTATCATCGCGGCGGCGTTTATCATTTTGAGCGGGGGCCCACCCACGGCAAAGCTCATCACCGACCTCATCTTTTATATCATCTTTACGCCCCTCATCACGCTGATGCTCAACAAGATCATGTATTCGAGCCAAAACAATCTGATCGTGCGGGACGCGCTAAAGCGGATCGACTCGCTGCTTGCGTTGGCGCCCCTGCCGGAGCCCGAAAACCCGATGTCGCCCGGCGGCGCCGACCTCGAACTGAGGGACGTGACCTTTCGCTACGAGGGCGCCGAGATTCCGGCTGTGGACGGCATCTCGTTAGCGGTCAAACAGGGACAGCGGATCGCGCTTGTCGGGCCCTCCGGCGGCGGCAAAACGACGGTGGCGGGACTGATCTCCCGCTTTTGGGATGTCCAATCGGGCAGTATTCGGATCGGCGGCGTCGACATAAAGGACATCAAAAAGGAAGAGCTGATGGATACGGTCGCCTTCGTTTTTCAGGACAGCAAGCTCATTAAGGGAAGCATTTTTGACAACGTGCGCCTGGCGCGGCCGTCCGCGTCAAGGCCGGAGGTTTTGGCCGCGCTCCGGGCCGCGCAGTGCGACGACATTCTGCAAAAGCTGCCCGACGGCGCGGATACCGTGTACGGCTCCAAGGGCGTGTACCTCTCGGGCGGCGAGTGTCAGCGCATTACCATTGCCCGGGCGATTCTAAAGGACGCGCCGGTCATCATTCTCGACGAAGCCACGGCCTTTGCCGACCCCGAAAACGAAGCAAAGGTGCAGGCGGCGTTTGCAAGTATGGCGAAAAATAAGACCGTTATCGTGATCGCGCACCGACTGACGACGGTCACCGACTGCGACGGCATCTATGTGCTCTCCGGCGGAAGGATCGCCGAGGCGGGTCGGCACGAGGCGCTCGTCGCGGCGGGCGGCCTGTACGCGGGGATGTGGGCGGATTATCAAAGGTCGGTCGAATGGAAAGTTAAGCGGGAGGCGGTGTGATATGATCCCCTATTTTATGAAAAGATTGGCGCTCTCCCGGGAGGGCGCAAAGGGTCTAATAAAGGCGTGTGCGGCAAATATCCTCACCAATCTCTTGAATATGCTGCCGGTCATGCTGCTGTATATGCTGTTATCCGAGCTTTTGGGCGGCGGCCCCGTCACCTATTGGGTCTATCTTGTGGGCATTGCGGTGTTTCTCGCGCTGCTGCTGGGCGCAAACTATATCCAATACAACGCCGAATACCTGACAAGCTATCGGGAGAGCGGCGTGCGCCGGATCACCTTGGCCGAAAAGCTCCGAAAGCTACCGCTGTCCTTTTTCGGGAAGCGGGATCTGTCCGATCTTACGACCACCGTCATGGGGGACTGCACGACGCTGGAAACGGCGTTCTCCCACTGGTTCCCCAAATTTTACGGCGCGATGGTATCCATTCTCTTGGTCAGCGTCGCGGTGTGTATTTATGACTGGCGCATGGCGATCGCCGCGCTTTGGGTGCTGCCGGTCTCGCTTGCGATCGTCTACTTTTCAAAAAGGGTGCAGGCGTACTATATCCGGCGCAACACGCAGAGCCAGTTGGCCTGCTCGGACGGGATTCAAGAATGTTTGGAGGCCGCGCGGGACCTAAAGTCCAATAACGCCGAGGCGGCCTACCTTGCCGGACTAAATCAAAAAATCGACACGATCGAAAAAGCCCAGCGCGTGGGAGAATTTGTCTCCGCCCTGTTCATCGTTTCCGCGCAGCTCGTCCTAAAGTTCGGCATCGCGACGACGGCGCTGTTCGGCGGGATATTCTTGATGAACGGAACGCTGGAGCTGATGACCTTTTTGTCCTTTTTGATGCTTGTTTCGCGCCTGTACGATCCCCTGGCCGGGATACTCGAAAACCTCGCGGCCATAAACGTCGCCGAGGTGCCGATCGGGCGTACGCGCGAGATCAACGAGTACGGGTCGCAGGAGGGCGGGACGGCGTTTTCGCCCGAGGGCTATGATATCGCGTTTCAAAACGTCGGGTTTTCCTACGACGGGAGCGAGACGGTCTTAAAAGACGTATCCTTTACCGCGCGGCAGGGCGAGGTGACGGCGCTGATCGGCCCCTCCGGCGGCGGAAAGTCAACCATCGCGCGGCTGGCCGCCCGCTTTTGGGACATCGACAAGGGCCGTATCACGGTCGGCGGAAAGGATATACAAAAAATCGATCCCGAAACGCTGCTTTCGGCGTATTCCATCGTCTTTCAGGACGTGACGCTGTTTGACAATTCCATCCTCGAAAATATCCGCATCGGCCGAAACGGCGCGACGGACGAGGAGGTGAAGCGGGCGGCCGAGGAGGCGATGTGTATGGAGTTTATCGACCGGCTTCCGGCGGGATTCGATACCGTTATCGGCGAAAACGGCAGCAAGCTCTCGGGTGGCGAACGGCAGCGGATTTCCATCGCCCGCGCGCTCTTAAAGGACGCGCCCATCGTCTTGTTGGACGAGGCGACGGCGTCGCTGGACGCCGAAAACGAAACCAAGGTGCAGGCGGCCATCTCCCGGCTGGTCAAGGACAAAACCGTCCTCCTGATCGCCCACCGTATGCGCACCGTGGAAGCCGCCGATTATATCGTGTGCCTAAAGGACGGAATCGTGGCCGAACAGGGCCCGCCCGCCGACCTAAAACAACAAAACGGCCTCTACGCCAAAAATCTCGACCTCCAAAAACGCGGATCTATTTTATTGATCTGATCGCCCGTTTGGCGGAATAATATTTCCATAATATTTCCAAGGCACAATTACGGCGCGCATGAATATAATGAATAACAGATAACCCGTTTTGGCTTTTTTTCGCGGCCTCCCCTACATACATTAACCGTGTTTGTAAGGGAGGCTTATCATGTATGATCGAAGTAGATTTAGAAACTGTTCGTCCGACACATCCTGCGGCCCATTTTGCGGGGAACGTGACGGCGTGAGGCGCTGTTTGTCCTGCGCAAACCGTTGCTGCTGCTGCGCCTGTTCCGGCGGCGGAACCGGCCCCACGGGCCCCACCGGCCCCACGGGCGCGACGGGCGCAACGGGATCTGCCAGCGAGACGGGGGCGACGGGACCTACCGGGGCAACCGGCGCAATGGGGGCGACGGGAGCTACAGGCGCGACAGGCGCGACGGGGGCGGCGGGACGCGGCGGCGCAACCGGCCCCACGGGGCCCGCGGCGGCAACCATTCCCTTTTCCATGAGCAAGTATGGCGCAATGCTTTCGAGCGACGAGCTGGGTCAGCCGCGCCAGCTGGGCTTTGCCGGTTTCGGGGTCAGCGATTACCAGTATATTTGGCTGGAGCCGGGTGTCTGGGCAAGCGGCATGATCGCGTTTGACGACAATATGCAGTACGGCAGCGCGTTTATCGTTCCTTTCGACGCGACGCTCAAAAAAATCTACGTCGTGTTTTCTGTCGAAGAGTTTACGGGTTTTTCTCCGGGCGCCGTCATCCGGCCCTTTGTTTGTATCGGCACGGCAAGCGCCAACTCGGCGGATCTTGTCTACACCGTTTTAAACGAGACGATGGTCTACACGCCGACGCTGGACGGCGGGACGGAGTATCCCCGGCACACGCTTAGATGGGGGTCGCTGGTCGATTTGGACGTTCCGCTGCCGGCGGGGACGCTGGTCGCGGTCATTGCCGGGATTATGTCGGGAAACACGGCCGAGTCGCAAATGGGGAACTTTGCCGTCAGCGGCGGTCTATTTTTAGAGTAGGGTGGACACGAGATTATAATCGGCTAATTTGACTTGCTCGATTACACTCGTGTCCACACTACCTAGAGTAGGGGGAAGCGCATGGGCATACCCGATCGCATTTTACGGATGCTCGAAGAAAAAAAGCGGTCGGGTTGTCCCGTCAAACCGCAATCCGAGCTGTACAAGGATTTGTCATTCGATTCGCTCTCTTTTATCGCGCTGCTGTTGGAGATAGAGGAAATCTATTCGATCGTGTTTGAAATCGCGGAAATGGAAAAGTGCTTGCGGGTGGTCGGCTTGATCGCGGCAACAGAGAGAAAGGTGAGGGAAAAAGCGCCATGATAATCGATTGGATTTTTGATCGGAGAAACGACGGGGCCGCCGCTGTGCTCGACGGCGGGCGAGCCGTGACATTTTTGGCGCTAAGAGAGAAAATCGGGGCGGTTCAGCGCGGCCTCATGAATGAACAAGGGGGCGTTATCGCCCTCTGTCTGCCGAATACGGAGGACTATCTGTCAGCCTTTTTCGGCGTTATTCTGGCGGGGCGGACGGTATTTCCGCTAAACGTTTTGATGACCGCTCACGAAATCTCTTTGCTGATCAAACAGGGCGGGGTGAGCGCCGTCCTGACCTCCGCCGAATACCGCCCGCTGTTTTTGGAGGAAGCGCCGGCCGATCGGCGCGTTTTGTTGATCGAGGATATGTACGGCGCGGGTATGCGCAAGCCGATCCTGCCGACGCTTGACAACAAGTCCGCGATCGTCTTTTTGGGAACCTCGGGAACCACGGGAAAGGTCAAAATCGCCGCGCTGACAAAGCGCAATATCGAGGCCTCTCTGACCGGGTACCTAAGCAAGATGGATTTTGAGCGCGCCGACCCGGCGGGCGGCCGGTTTGTCATCGCCCTCCCGTTTTCCTCGGCATACGGCATGATGTGCTTGTGCGCGTGTATGGCAAAGGGCTTGCCGATCGTCCTCTTGCGGGGCGCCTTTACGCCGGAGCTCTTTTATAAAACGATTGCGGCGCATCGGGTGACGCATTATGAGGGCAGTCCGCTTGTGATCACGTTTATGGTTCAAATGGCGAACCGCGCCGTGCCCTACGCGATCGAAAGCCTAAAATACCTCGGATTCGGCGGAAACGGCATCCCCGCCGAAACGATAAAAAAAATGTCAAAATTGTATCCGCAGATCGAGCTTTCCCAAGGGTACGGGATGAGCGAGGCGTCGCCGCTGATCGCCAAGCATCAGCGGTCAAAGCGCATCAAGCCGGACTCCGTAGGGACGGCGATTCGGGGCGCGGAAATCGTGATACGGACGGCGGACGGCATCACAAAAGCGCCCGGCAAAAGGGGAGAAATCCTGGTGCGCGGCGCCAATGTGATGCGCGGCTACTATAAAAACGAGGAGGAAACGCAAAAAGCGATCCAAAACGGCTATCTCTACACCGGAGACATCGGCTATTTGGATCGCGCGGGGTACCTGTATATATGCGGCCGCAAAAAAAACTGTATGATGATCCGGGGCTTTCCCGTACAGCCCGAAGAGGTCGAGGCCTGTATCCTAAACGGTTCGCTTGCGACGGACTGTAAGGTCTATGCGGGAAGGGATCGGTTTGGAAACGAAAGCCTCTGTGCCCGGGTCGTTCCCGTCCGCGCGGATCTGACCGCGCAGGAGATTCGCGCGCACTGCCGTCGGTATCTGGCAAGCTATAAATGCCCCGAAGAAATTCAGTTTTGCGCGGAGATTCAAAAAAACGCCGCCGGAAAAACGGACAGAAAGGGGAGCGAAACGACATGAAAGCCGTTTCACTTCCGGGCACAAATTGCTATACGGCCTGCGTGCTGAGCGTCGCGCAGCACTTCGGGATCGCGTATGCTCCGGCGTTTTCCGATCTTTGGTCGGAAACGGATTTTCGGTATGAAAAAGATTTTTCGGTATATGCCTCGCGGCGTCTGACGGAAAATCTGGCGGGCTTGGGGCTAAGCCTCCGGCGCGTCGCCCCGAGTCTGTCGGCGGAGGCAATAGGGAAAGAACCGACCCCGATAGACGGAACGACGGCCATAGCCGGTGCGGACGCTTTTTTTATCCCCTGGAGCCCGATATACGCACTTGCGCACGAAAAGCATTTTTTTATCATCCAAAAATTAGACGCCGAAACGCTGTCATGCTCCGACCCGGCCTATCAAAGGGAGGACATTCGGATAGCGGCCAAGAATATCGTTCCGCACCTCTTCGATTTGCGGTATGCCGTGCCGACCGCAGGGCGGCTACGGGAACTTCCCCCGTCGAGGGAAGCGAAAACGATATTGCGGGCACATCCCGCGGCCAAGCGAATCCTTGGAAACAGGATCGCCTCCGGCGGACAGCAGGAATTGCTCTTATTGGGACGGTATGCGGACGCCATGATCCGTAACCGACAGCTCTATCGGCATTATCTAAACAGCGCCGCACACGCTCATGGCTTTGACAAAGCCTACTTCGACCGCTGGCAATGTCTAAAAAACGGGCTCTTTAAGGCGCATTTGCTAAACAAACGAAACGCGGTCTTAC
>JAIRRW010000032.1 GCA_031255775.1 Clostridiales bacterium | reverse complement strand
CCGGTCGGGGATCATCGAATGATCGTCCCGATCCTTTCCCCCGACGCCGCCTTGATGAGGCCGTTTTTGCTGTCCAGGGCAAAGGCGACGATGGGAATCTTGTTTTCCATACAGAGGGTGACCGAGGTCAAATCCATGACGCTCAGCTTTTTGTTCATCACGTCCATGTAGGAGAGCTCGTCGAATTTTTTGGCGTTTTTATGGGTCTTGGGGTCGCTGTCATAGACGCCGTCCACGTTTTTTGCCATCAACAGCACGTCGGCCTTGATCTCGATCGCCCGAAGCGCCGCGCCCGAATCGGTCGAAAAATACGGGTTGCCCGTGCCGCAAGCAAAGATGACGATCCGCTCGCACTCAAAGTGGCGGAGCGCCTTTCGCAGGATAAAGGGCTCGGCGACGGAGGGAATGTTGAGCGCGGTCTGCACGCGCACGGGGACGCCCTTTTTTTCGATCGCGTCCTGCAACGCCAGCGCGTTCATGATGGTGGCGATCATGCCCATGTGGTCGGCCGTCACCCGATCCATGTTGGTGCCCTGCCGCCCCCGCCAAAAATTGCCGCCGCCCACGACGATCCCGATGTCCGTCCCGCGGCTTTTGAGCTCGACGACCTGCGTCACGATATGGTCGACGGTCTCGGCGTTGATGCCCGTCCGCTCCACCCCGGCCAGCGCCTCGCCGCTTATCTTTAACAATACGCGTTTATACATTTGCCCCTCGCTTTTTCTTTGGCGGCCGCCCCGGGCCGCGTCCGTATGATACAAGTAGTGTATACACGGCTCAGGTAGTGTATACACGAGTGTAAACACTGCCTAATAAATAAAAGAGAACACTAAGCGCGTGTTCTCCTCTTATCCGGGTAGTGTATACACAAGTGTAATCACTACCAAATTTGTCACCGCTGTCCCGAGAGCTTCGCGATCTCCTCGGCAAAATTCTCGTTCTTTTTCTCCAGCCCCTCGCCCATGACAAAGCGCTCGAATTTGACGATACGGATGTCGGCCCCCAGTCTCTTGCCAAGCCCCTCAAACAGACCTTTCACCGTAACGGAGGGATCCTTGACAAAATCCTGGTCGATCAGGCAGATTTCCTTATAAAACTTTTTGATGCGCCCTTCGAGCATCTTTTCGACGATCTCGGCGGGCTTTTTCGCGTTTTTGGGATCGTTTACCGTCTGGGCGCGCAGAATGCCGCGCTCGGCCTCGACCTCGGCCGCCGGAACCTCGCTGTCGTAGGTATATTTGGGCGAAAAGGCCGCGATATGCATGGCGACGTCGTGACAGGCCGTCGCAAATTCCTCGTTATTGTTGATGTCCTTGTCGGTTTTTACGACCAGCAGCACGCCGATCTTTCCGCCCATGTGCGTGTAGGATTCGACGCGGCCGTCGGCGCTCTCAAAGGCGAACCGCCGGAGCGAAATCTTTTCGCCGATCTTCGCGGTCGCGGCGGTCAGCGCCTCTTGCACGGTCGCGCCGTCCGCCGTTTTTGCTTGCAGCAACGCCTCTAAATCCCGGGGGGCGCGGTCGGACGCCGCCGCCGCTATGCTCTCGCAAAGCCCGGTAAACGCCGCGCCTTTCGCGACAAAATCGGATTCGCAGTTGACCTCGACCAACGCGCCCTTTTTGCCGTTTTTATCGGTGTATGCCCACACGACGCCCTCGGAGGCGACGCGCGAGGCCTTTTTGGCGGCCACGGCCACGCCGTTTTCGCGCAGGTATACCGCCGCCTTTTCCATGTCTCCGTCCGTCTCGGTCAGCGCCCGCTTGCAGTCCATCATGCCGGCGCCGGTGAGCTCTCTCAATTTTGCCACATCCTGTGCGGTAAATGCCATATATATTTTCTCCTCAATTTTTATCGATTTGGTTTTTCAACCGAAAGCAGTATTCGTACACAATCGCGGGTACCCGCCGCGCGGGGCCGCTCTAAAAAAAATCCCTCACGCCTCAAGGGCGTCCGCGGGCTGCTCGGCCTCGACGGCGTCAACCGGCTCGGCAACGGCCTTCGCCTGCGCGGCGGGTTCGGGCGCAGCGGCCACGGCCTCCGCCTGCGCGGCGGGCTCGGGACGGACGGCGGGCGCGGGCTGGGCGGCGGCAAGCGCCTCCAGCTTTGCCTTTTCGGCCTGCGCGGCCATCTCGGCCTCCATCTTATGACGGAGCGCCAGCCCTTCCTCGCCCTCTCTGGCTTCGATCACGGCATCGGCCATCGCCCCGGCGATCAGCTTGATCGACCGAATGGCGTCGTCGTTGCCGGGAATGACATAATCGACCTCGTCGGGATCGCAGTTGGTATCCACGATGCCCACGATGGGAATATTCAGCTTGCGCGCCTCGGCCACGGCCAGGTGCTCTTTTTTGGGGTCGACGACAAACAGGGCGCCGGGCAAGCCCCGCATATCCTTGATGCCGCCCAAATTTTCCTCGAGCTTGTCGCGCTCGGCAACCAGCTTGCTCACCTCTTTTTTGGGCAGGAGCGCAAACTCATTCATTTTTTCCATCTGATTTAGGCGGTTCATGCGCTCGATACGGGTGCGAATGGTCGCAAAATTGGTGAGCGTGCCGCCCAGCCAGCGCGAATTGATATAAAACATCCCGCACTTTTGCGCTTCCTGCATGATCGCTTCCTGCGCCTGTCTCTTGGTGCCCACAAACAAAATGGGCCGGTTTGTCACGGCGACGCTCTTGACAAAGGCGTACGCCTCGTCGATCAGCCCCACCGTCTTTTCCAGATTGATGATATAGATGTCGTTGCGCGAAGTATAGATATACTTCTTCATTTTGGGGTTCCACTTGCGGGTCGGATGCCCGAAATGTACGCCTGCCTCCAAGAGCTGTTTCATCGAAACAACGTTTGCCATGGTTTTAGTCCTCCTGTTAAACCTCCCCGCGCATCCACTCCGTCCTTTATTCGGTCGGCATTAAAAATTTTACCGGCCGCACAGCAAAGAACAAATCCGCTTGCGGGTGTGTATTTGACCGCAAAAAAGTATAGCATAACAAAAAAAACAATGCAAACATTTTTGCACTGTTTTGATTGAAAGACAGATAAATTTACGAAAATTTGCGAATTTAATCCGGGATCGGCCGAAAATGACGCTTTTCGGGCGCGAACACCTTATTTCTTGGTAAAATGCCGCTCTATACGGTTATCCGGTGCGAACGGATGACGTTGACCGCGACGATGCCGCTGATGAGGCCGGTTATACAGCCGACCGCCAAATCGTTGAGGGTATGCAGCCCAAAGGTAAACCCGCCGTTGAGCAGGGCAAACACGATCTCGGAAAGCGCGATATACAAAATACCAAAGACAAGCCCGCGTATCCAGCCGTTTGAGGGGAGGCGGAAGCAGATCAGCGCGGCGACAAGTATGGAAATGCCCTTGATGGCTTGATTGATGATGGGAATCGCCCGGTCGGGCAGGTTGCAAAGCATGATCAAAAGCGCCGCCAACAGGATCAAAACCAGCGTCATGATCAGCGAAAGCACCAGGGCTTTGAGCATCTCGAGCATATAGCTCGACTTCTTTTTATTTGTCGGATCGGACTTGCGCATAAAAAAACCTCCGCAGGATTGGTACAATATTACCATATGCGGAGGTTTGGGCGTTTAGAACCTTAGAACCTGTCTTGATAAATGAGGAAAACGGGATTTTTGATGGATTTTTGTGCCGATCAAGCGATTTCGACGACGCCGTAGCAGCGCTACGGTTAGGTCGTGTGAACATGAGTGAGAAAGAGCGGATTTTTAGACGATTTTGGCGGCAGGCAAGGCATTTTTTCGCGGCAATAGTAGAACTATTGCAAGAAAAAATAACACGGCATGACGCCAAAAGCGGCAAAATACGCCTTTTGAATCGCATGTGAACACGACCCGAGAGAATTAGCGCAGAGTGGCGCAAAAAGACGCAAAAAGTCATTTTTCGAATCATCAAGACAGGTTCCCCTTTAACTGTTCCCGCAGCTTTTTTTCCGCCGATTTCAGCTTGTACTGAACGGTCGATTTCGGGATCCCCAGCATTTGCGCGATGTCCCGAACCGTGATGTCGTTGTAATACCGCAGGTAAATCAGCTTTTTCTCCTCCCGATCCAGCTTCCCCAGCGCCGACCGAATATCCAGCGCCTCCGCCGT
>JAIRRW010000139.1 GCA_031255775.1 Clostridiales bacterium | reverse complement strand
CGCCCTCCGCCGCAAACTTCCGCGTCTCGTCAACATCAAAAAATTTACTTCTGTCCGGTTTGCTTCGGTTCATACACCACAGTATACACGAATTTCGCCCGTCACGCAACCCCTAAACGTACGCTACCGCGTTTCGGCCAAACGTAAATGCCGCAAGCGGCATTTTGGCGAGGAAAAAGTACTTAGGTCGTGTTGACACAAGTGTAATCGAGCAAGTTTTTGGAGATTTTTGTGTCTGTTGAAACGATTTTCGCGGTGCGTAGCAGCGCTGCGTGCAAGAAAATTCGTGATTACAGACGCTAAAAGAGCTAGGTCATGTTTCCATGAGTGTAATCGAGGAGGTTTTTAGAGATTTTTATGTTGGTTGAAACGATTTTTCGTAGGTCGTAGTGGAACTACGAACAAGAAAAATCGTGAAAACCAACGCTAAAAGATCAAAAACCTATCGATTATTATCTCGTGGAAACACGACCTAATAAAAAAAGGCGGGTTAGGTTTTGTTCCTAAACCGCCTTTCTATTCGGGCATAAAAAATTCGGGAGCGACCGAAAAGCGTCGGCGTTGACGCTTATTCCGCCGGGGTTTCTTTCTCGGCGGGCGCCGCCGCTTCGGGCGCCGCGTAGGCCGCGCCTACCTTACGGACACTGTCGCCGCGCACGGCAAATTTCGCCTTGTCCCCAATGTTGACCGTCGGCTGTCCGTCCACGATCGCGGTAAAATACGGCTCGAATCCGGCCACGCGCACATACAGGATGTGGGTATCGCCCAGCTCGTCGATGCCCTCGACGACGCCGCTCATGACCTGGTGGGAGTTGGCGCTCAAGGCTTCTTTCGAAAGCTCGGCGCCCTTGCCGCTGATCTTGACCGGATATGTCCCGTCCGTCAAGACGCCGCCCGCGTTGGGAACGGTGATCTTCCCCTTGCCGAAGGTGAGCGTCGCAAAGCCGTCGCCCGACCCGCCGGTCCTGACCGCAACCGTCGCGGTAACCAAATTTTCGGTGATCAGCTTGGAGCCCACGATGATCTCGCCGGTCTCGGCGTCAAACAGGACAAGGTCGTCCAAGGTGACATAATACTTGACCGTCGTGCCCTGCGGAATCTCGGCGTCCATCGAATGCTTGGCGACAAGGTAAGTGGCTTTTCCCTTGACCTTAGAATAGACGGCGTTGAAACGCGGATACTGCTCGGAAAATTCGGTCACCGCGGTGATCTCGATCATCTCTTCTAAAGAGGGCTTTTGCGCGGGAACCGCAACGGGCGCGGACGCCTCGCCCGCCTCGCCTTCCGAAGCGGGGGCGGCGGAGATCGCCTCTTCCGCGTACAGCTTGCCGATCGTGCTGCCCGCCTCGTCGATGAGCGCGTCGGGCGAGATGCCCAGCTTGACTTCCTTACCGATATAGGCTTGATCGATCAGCCGCGCCTTTAAGCCGGCGGGCAGTGTGACGGCGGCGCCGCCCAGCTTTACGGACAGCTCGCCCTCCTTGTTTTCGGTCAGCTTGACGTCAAACATATTATAGCGGGGGACGCCCATGATGGTGAGCTCGGTCTTGTTGTCGAAAAAGTGCAGGTGATGCGCGTCGACGGCAAGCTCCAGCGTTTCGCCCTGCTGCACGCTGGTACGCGCGTCCACACGGGCGATGGTATAATCCTCTTTGCCGTCCACTTCCATATAGAGCAGCGTCTCGTTGCCCAGCTTTTCCATCACGTCGATCCGCGCCTTGATGATGGTCTTGGGCGAGGACGCGATAAAGATCTCCTCGTCATGGATGTCCTCGGGCCGGATGCCCATGGTGATTTCCTTGCCGATGTAGCCGTCGTCGATCAGGCGGCGGGCGCGGTCGTTGGGAATCTCGATCCTGTTGGTCCCAAACGTCGCGTACATCTTGCCCCGATCCTTGCTCAACACCGTCTTTTCAAAAAAGTTCATCTGCGGAGAGCCCAAAAAGGATGCGACAAACTTGTTTTCGGGGCTGTCATACAAAAACTGGGGCGTATCGACCTGCTGGACGACGCCGTCCTTCATGACGACGATGCGGGTACCCATGGTCATGGCCTCGGTCTGGTCGTGCGTGACATAGATAAACGTCGTCGCCAAACGGTTGTGCAACTTGGTGATCTCGGTACGCATCTGAACGCGCAGCTTGGCGTCCAGATTGGACAGCGGCTCGTCGAGGAGGAATACCTTGGGTTCGCGGACGATGGCGCGGCCTAGGGCGACACGCTGACGCTGTCCGCCGGAGAGCGCCTTGGGCTTACGCGACAAAAGCGGCGTGATGCCCAAAATATTGGCGGCCTCGTTGACGCGTTGCTTGATCTCGTCGGATTTGATCTTTCTCAATTTGAGACCGAACGCCATGTTTTCGTAAACGGTCATGTGCGGATAGAGCGCGTAGTTTTGGAAAACCATCGCGATATCCCTGTCCTTGGGCTCGACGTCGTTGACGAGCTTGCCGTCGATAAACAGCTCGCCCGCCGTAATCTCCTCAAGCCCCGCCACCATGCGCAGGGTGGTGGATTTTCCGCAGCCGGAAGGGCCGACGAAAACGATAAACTCCTTGTCCTCGATCTCCAGATTGAAATCGCTGACCGCCTTTACGCCGCCGGCATATATTTTATAAATATGCCGCAGTGATAAACTTGCCATTTTCCCTCTCCTTAAACTACCATTTTGTTATGCTATTATTTTACTACACCCGCGCCCGAAATATCAAACGCATTTTGCATAAAAATATCGCGCAATTGTATATAGATTGCACAACGGCCGATTTTGAGCCCGCCGACGCGGCCGGGAGGCTGTCTATAAAAATGACGCTTTTCGGTTGCGGCCACCGTATTTCCCGATAAAACGAAAGCGTCGGCGTCATTTTGGCGAAAGCGGGAGCGGATATATTGACACGCGGCGCCTTTTTTGCTATAGTGATTTTGTATCATACGATCGGGGGGAACGAGCGCCGACATCATGCCTGAATTTTACCGCGTCAAGGAACTGACCAATAAAAATTACATGAACATCTTCAACCGGCAGAACATCTGCTTTACCCACGGGGAGGGCAACGTTCTTTTCGACACGAACGGCAAGAGTTATATCGATTTTGTCTCGGGGATCGGCGTCAACTGCCTGGGCTATAACCATCCGGCGCTGGTCGCGGCCATCTCCGGACAGGCGCAAAGGCTGATTCATTCGAGCAACCTCTATTACAACGACGTTCAGGCCGCCCTGTGCGACAGGCTTTTGGACGGCACGATCTTTACCAAAATGTTTTTGGCAAACTCGGGCGCGGAAGCCAACGAGTGCGCGATCAAGCTGGTTCGGAAATACGGAAAACTCAAAAAGACCGACCGCCACGTCGTCGTAACGGCGGTCGGCTCCTTTCACGGCCGAACGCTGGCGACCTTGACCGCGACCGGACAGGAAAGCCATTACCGCATCTATTCCCCCCTGCCGCCGGGTTTCCGGCACGTGCCCTACGGGGACGCGGTGGCGCTCAAAGAAGCGCTGACGGACGATGTGGGCGCCGTTATGCTGGAGGTGATCCAAAGCCGCAGCATGGTCACGCCCGCAGAAAACGACTATCTTTTGGCCGCCTACGCGCTGTGCCGATCCAAGGACATCCTCTTTATCATCGACGAGGTTCAGACGGGCATGGGTCGGACGGGCAAGCTGTTTGCCTTTGAGCATTACGGAATCCAGCCCGACATCGTGACGCTGGGAAAGGGCCTGGGCGCGGGGCTCCCGATCTCCGCCGTTTTGGCGCGGGGCTCGGTCGCCAAGGCCTTCGATATCGGCGATCACGGCTCGACGCTCTCCGGCAACCAGCTGGCCTGCGCCGCGGCCTCGGTCGTCGTAGACACCCTAAAAAACGGCCTTTTGGACGAAATCGCCGACAAAGGCGCCTACTTCGAAGGCCGACTGGCCTATTTCAGAAAATACCGCTTTATCAAGGATATCCGAGGCCGCGGCCTCTTGCAGGGCATCGAAATGACCGACGGCCTCAACGGACAATATGTCGCCAATATGCTGGCTCAAAAGGGCATCCTCATCAACTGCACCAAGAAAAACGTGATCCGCCTCCTCCCGCCCTACACGATCACCCCGGCCGAAATCGACCAATTCTGCGACCGCCTGGAGGATCTCTGCGCAACAACGAATATATAAAACTCCCCCCCGACCGAAAGCGTAGAGTATCTATAAAAGAGACGCGGTATTAGGTCGTGTTTACATGAGATATGAAAGGCAAGGCCGTACGTAATCCGTATCCCCTGTGTTTTTGCCTGTGATATGTTGTACATTTTTGCCCGGTTATGGTATAGTATGGGTTATGTAACCGACATTGAGGAGAAAACGTTTGACTTTTAGCGAATTGGACTTGGATAAACATATTCTGGACGCGATAGCCGAGGAGGGCTATTT
>JAIRRW010000123.1 GCA_031255775.1 Clostridiales bacterium | reverse complement strand
AATCGGCTTTTGGCGGCCTTTAGGGAAGAGGTTTTGAAGCCGGAAAACGGCACGGCGATAGCGTGAAAACTTTCATCGCGGGATGCGGGCTACGTGCGTGCCGAACCTCTCTGAACTTTGCTGACGCAAAGTTAGCAATCGCAAGCGATTGTCGGGTCGGCGCGTCAACTCGGTTACGTATTAGAAATACGCGCCCTCGTTGCCCCGCCGCCTGTTGCCCGTCTGATCCTCACTCTTTGTCCACTCCGAATACCTCATGCTTTGCCCGCGCCCGCGCTGTGACAAAAGATAGAAATGCGCTGTGACAAAAACGCGGATAGGGGACGGCTATGAAAATCGCGAACAAGCATTATGAGCTGACGCTCGACGAGACGACGGGGCGGATTCTGTCCTATAAACGGCCGGGAAACGCCTTTGATTATGCCGCCAAGCGCGGGGCGCCGTTGGTTTCGATGCGGCTCATTTACGGCAAAAGCGGCAGGCGGGTGGTCGAGTCCGGCGCGGCTTTACGCGTTTTTGACGACAAAAAAGGCGCCGTCACGGTGTCGTTTTCCGCCGTCGGCGGCGAGAACATCGGCGTCAAGGTTTTCCTTCGCTATGACGACGGCCCCTACCTCGGCTGGTCCTGGACGCTCGAAAACCGTACCGACGCGCTGGTCGAATGGGTCGATTGCCCGGGCATAGCCGCGCCCAACGACCTCATCGAAGGCGGCGGCCGCCATCGGCTGATGCTTCCGCTGTTTGAGGGCGTCGAGCTGGACGGCTTTACGGCGCGGAACAAGTATTTTCCCTACCGGGACGCCGATTACCCCTCAAGGGGCTGGGAGGGGGTGTACCCCGGCGGCGCGCCCGTTCCGTTTATGGCGTACTATGACGGGGAGGAGGGCTTATACGTCGGCGCGCACGACCGGACGGCGCAGTATAAGGCGGTCGACTGCTTTGAGGACGGGGACGCGCTGCGGTTTTTGTGTAAGGTTTTTCCCGGGACGGCGCATAAAAATATCGAGCCGGGGTACGAATACGTGACGGCTCTGTACGCGGGCGATTGGTACGACGCGGCGGAGATATACCGCCGGTTTGTCTATGCGCTTTCCCCCGCCGCCCTCCAAAAGAGCCCATTTGCGCCCGCGTGGGCGGACGATTCGCCGCTGGTCGTGATCTATCCGATCCGCGGCGAAAAGGATACGGGGGATTTGAGCGACAACCCGGACTATTATCCGTATACAAACGCGCTGCCGCACATAAACAGGCTGGCGGCGGAGACGGGCTCGCGGCTCTTGGTGTTGCTCTGTCACTGGGAGGGCACCGCGCCCTGGTGCCCGCCCTTTGTGTGGCCGCCCTACGGCGGGACGGAGAATTTTTCGCAATTCGCCCAAAAATTGAGGGACGGCGGGCATTTATTGGGGCTGTATTGCAGCGGCATCGGCTGGACGCAAAGGAGTAAGTACCTGCCGTCCTATACGAGAGAACGCTTTTTTGACGAGCAGGGGCTGGCGCGATCCGTCTGTCGGGCGTACGACGGCGAAAAACGCGCCGTGATCTGCGTGCCCGGAATACGCGAGGGGTACGATTTGTGCGCGTATTGCGCGGACACAAGGGCGCTCATCCTTGCGGAGCTGGATAAAATACTGGATTCCGGCTGCGTCGATTATGTCCAGCTGTTCGATCAAAATATCGGGGGCTTGGGCTCCGTCTGTTATGCGGACGACCACGGGCACCCCGCCGTGCCCGGCAGGTGGCTGACCGAGGCGATGCGCGAGCTTCTTGGGCTTGCGGCCGAAAAAGCGGCCCAAAAAAACGCGGTCTTGGGGTGCGAGGGGGTCGCGGCGGAGCCGTTTATGGAATACCTGCCCTTTAACGATTCGCGCAATTATCCGGCGTTTGCCTTCGGGCGGGCGGTTCCGGCGTACAACTACGTCTATAAACGCGCCGCGAGCAACTTTATGGGCAACCAAAACACCTCGGCCATGTATCTCTACAGCGGGGACAACCCGCAGTCCGTCTTTTATCGGACGGCGCATTTTTTCGCGCAGGGCGATATGCTCACGCTGACGCTCAAGGACGGCGGCAAAATCAACTGGGACTGGGGCACGCCCTGGGCGGCGCCGGAGGTCGAGCAGACGGCGTACCTAAGGTTTGTGCGGGACTTAAACGCCTGGCGAAAAACCCGGCTAAGAGAGGCGTTTACGGTGGGCGAAATGACTAAGCCCCTGCCGGTGGACTGCGGCAGGTTTACGGTGCGGCACTATCGGGGCGCCTATCCGTTGTACGCGTCAAAGGCGGAGCCGTCCCTGCCGGACATGGCGATCGACTATCCCTCGATCATTACGACGGCATGGCGGGTCGGCGCGAAAAAAAGTCAGGTATTTGTCAATTTTGACAGCCGCGAGCAGACGTTTTGCGTCAAATCCCTCCCCGGAAAAATGCGCGTATGCAGCGACTTGGACGCGCCCGAAACCGAGATCGCGGCGGACGGCGCACGGACGTTTCGGATCGCGCCGTACGGCGTGATCAAGCTGGAATGGGATAGCCGCTCTTAGGTCGTGTAGACACGGCCCAACCCAATCAGCCGGATTTTTGGTTGCGGAAGTCCTTGGGGGTGAGGCCAAATTCCTGCTTAAAGAGGCGGTTGAAGTAGGATGTGGACGAAAAGCCGATGCGGGAGGATATGGACAGGATGTTTTCGTTGGTCAGCCGCAGCATGGACGCCGCGTAATCCAGCCGAATCTTGTTGAGATAATCGGTCATATTCATGCCCATGTATTTTTTGAACGTGCGGCAGACATACGGATGGTCGTACGGGCAATAGCTGAGGATTTTGGGCAGCCCCTCCTCAAAGTATTCCACCATGTTAAACTTGCACAAAAGGTCCTCAAACCAGGGCGGATACTTTTTGACCTCGGTTTTCATGTTTTTGTCGTACAGGGTGCCGAGGATCTCAACGCCCAGCACCTTGAGAAAGGCCTTGCGGTCAACGATATTGCCGACGGGAATGTTGTAATACGCGTGCAGGCGGCCCTCAAAATGCTCCAGCATCTGATTGGAAAGGTGGTATCTGACCGGCGCGAGCTTGTGGGTATAATTGGCAAAAAAATCCGGGTTGATAAAGTCGCAGATGTGTTTAAAATACGAGCGCGAAAAGACCAGATCGCGGTGCAGCGAATGATTGGCGCCGCTTCGGTCAAAGATATGGACGTCCGACGGCTTCAAAAAATAAATGTCGCCCTTGATCAGCGTCTCCCTGTGTCCGTTTACGGTGTGCTCGATTTCGCCGTCCACCATATAAAAGACCTCGTAAAAGTCATGGTCGTGCAAAATGTCGTCCCCATAATAGATGGAGTGCGTGTTCAGCTGAATCTCGGGCGAGGACATCCAGTCGTTTAAGTGTAATATTGTGTCGGTTTTGCCTTGTTTCATATATTCACCGTATTTATATCATAATAGAATCGGGACAATTTGTCAATAGGCAAGGTCGTGTACACACGACCCGGACAATACAGAGCGCATTTAGGACAAAATATATATTGAATGCGCGGCGGGTTGTTTGGTATCATATAGGGGGCGGGGGCTCGAAAGGCACGCCGCGCGGGAAAGGGTATAGAGGACAAAAAATGACAGACCGTAGAGAGAACAGCTTGTTAAAAGGCCGTTGGCTATTTCGGCGGGCGCAATGGGTCGTTTTTGCCGCGATGATCCTGCTTGTCGGCCTGGCCTTGGCGCAGGCGCCGCGCGTGTCCGCGGCCGGCGGGCTTGAGGGCGCGGAGTTGGCGCCGCATAGGTTGACCGACATTTTCGATTTTAAAATCAAGAGCGCCGCCGACCTGCCCTTTGCCAGGGAGGCGCTCACACCGGCGTACGACACGCGGTATTTTTTTTGGGCGTCGGACAACGCGCATTTGCAGGACGATTACGGCGGCACGGGCGACCCGAACAACGCGGATCGAAACAATTCGGCGATTCATGTCGGCTTTATACTGGATTTTGGACAGGAGGCCTGGACGGAGACCGATTATTTCGAGCTGACGCGGGCGACGGTGAATTTTAGGTACTACAACGCGCTCGGGCGGGTGGACGTCTATTTCGGCGTCTGGGCGTTAGAAAACCTTTCCGGCGCGCCGCCGCTCAGCCTCGCGCTTGACCAAAGCATGAAAAACCTAAAGGGCGTGCACGAATTTGTATTCGCCTGCGAATGGCTGCAAAGGGCGGGGGACTACGCGGGCAAGCAGGTTTCCGTCACGGTGGACGGTACGGAATTTTCAAAAAAGACCACCAACCGCACCTACGAGTCAAACAATACGACCTGGTTTCGCAGCATGGTGACGGGCGGGGCGGTCACGGTTTTGACAAATATCGAGTATGTCTGCTATCAAAGCCTCCTCACATACTTGGATCCGGCGGAATATTCCGAGCGGGTGTGGAGCAGGATCGTCCAATACTGCGGCACGGTCAAAGCGGAAATCGCGCAGGCGGAAAGCCGGGCGGAAAAGCGGCGCCTGACCGAGGCGGCAAAGATCAGCCTCGGGCTCTATGTCAAAAGGGATGCCGAGGCGGCGCTGGAGGCGTTTCGCGCCGCGGCGGTCGGCACGCTCAAAAAAGACGTTTCTCCGGAAAATTACGATGCGGAGGACTGGGAGCGCGTCGAGGCGCATATCGCCGCATTCGGGGAACGGCTGGAGGACGTCTTTTCGGAGGCGGAAATCTGGCGTCTGCTGGCGGACACGGAGCGGCTGATTTTTGAGATCCCGGTGCGCAACCTCTCGTCACTCAAAGCGGAGGCGCTGGCGGCGCTCGACGCCTACGCCGCGCAAAACACCTATTCTAAGGCGGCAAAGGCGGCAATTGACGGGATATTGTCCGACGCGGCGGAGGCCATCGGACAGGCCGAGAGCCTCGCGGCCGTCAAAAACCTCCTGGCGGATTATCAAAACCGAATCGATCGGGTCGAGCCGGACGAACCCGCCGGATGCGCGTCCGCCGTACGGTCCGGCGGGTTGGTTTCCGTTTTCGTCCTGACCGCGGCCGCAGGTTTGCTGTTTGTCGGGACAGGGGCGCGAAAGGGCAAAGGCCGCGAAAAAGGGAGCTAACATGAAAAAAAGCTTTGGGAAACAAGGAATTGCGTGGGCGGAAAATTTGACCGCTTTTTGTCGCGGCAAAGCGCGGAGGGGATTGGAATGAAAGGAAAATTGATCGCTGTTTTGGCCGTGATCGTACTGGGCGCGCCGCTTTTTTCGGCGTGCGGAAAGATCGAGCGTTATGACAAAAACACGCTGATCGTCAACGTCTATAACGGCGGTTACGGCGTCGCCTGGGCGGAAAAGGCGGCGGCGGAATTTAACAAGACGCAGGATACATACACCATTCTGATCGGCGACGAAAAGCTGGGCGTTCAGACGATCGAGCAGTCGGTCGAGTCGGGGCTGAACCTCACGCGAAACGAATACGCGTATTTCACCTCACAGGCGGATTTTAGCGCGTCGATCCGCAAGGGGCTGTTTGAGGATCTGTCCGACATCGCGGACAGAGAGGTTGACGGCGCGGGCACGGGGACGGTGCGTTCGAAGATTCGCAACTACGACGAATGGGCGGCGGTCGCGTCCATAGACGGCGCGGGGCTCTATATGCTGCCCTACGCGGACAGCTTTATGGGCTTTGTCTTTGACTACGGGCTGTTTACCCAAAACGGCTGGCTGACAAGGGCGGCAAACGACGCGGCCGTTAAAGCCGCCTTGACGGCGCAGGGGATCGCCTATGCCGAGGCGGGGGGCTTTTTGACCTTTTCGGCCTACGGCGGCAGCCGGCGCTGCAATTACGGGCAGGGCGACGTGATCCTCGAGCCCGGCAAGGACGGCCTGTACGGCACGTACGACGACGGACAGCCAAAAACGCTATCGGAGTGGGATACCCTCATCAAAACGATCAACGCGGCAAGCGCCGGAAACGGCAGCGGCACGTACAAGCCCTTTATCTATTCGGGCAAGTACGCCTACACCTACCTGACGCCCGCGCTGCACTCCGTGTTTGCGCAGATCGTCGGCGCGGAAAATTACAGGCTGTTTTATACCTACGATTCGGGCGGCAAGGCGGTCACTCTAAGGGACGGCTCAAAAGCGGCCATCACGCCCGAGACCGGGCACCTCGTGTATCAGCTGCCCGGCGTCACGGAGGCGCTCGACTTTATTTATACGTATTTAAACAACAACCCCAACCGCGCCGTCAATTTTTTGCACCCCGCGGCGGCGGTAAACACGGACTTTTCGCACACGGACGCGCAGGACAAATATCTCATGGCGACGGTGTACGGCGCGTCCGGCGACAACCCGCAAGCCGCCATGCTGTTTGAGGGCTCCTGGTGGGAAAACGAGGCGAAAAACACGTTTGACGCCATCGAAGGGGACGGGTACAGCGACTATCGGTACGGCAACAAGGATTTTAGGTATATGCTCTACCCCAACCATACGGGGCAGGCGACGCCGGAGGACAAAACCGTCTTTGCGGGCTACGACACCGGCGCGGTGGTCGTCCCGGCAACCTCCCATAGCGACCCGGCCGAAAACGCGGCGCGAAAGGCCGTGGTAAAGGATTTTATCGCCTATACCTGCAAGCGCGAGAGCATGACCGAATTTACCGTATCGACGGGAAACCTGCGCCCGTACGAATATACGGTGTCGGAGGATGACTTTGCCAAGATGACGCGGTTTGCCCGAAACGTCTATACGATGTACAACGATCGGGCGCATATCGAGATCGTGCGCCCCAATATCCTGACGACGGTATCGCCCTTTTATTACGCGACGGATCGGGCGGACAGGCTGTGGCAGTACAGCCTAAACGGCAAGCTGTACAACAAGGATACGGAGGTGCTCTCCTCCGTCTATGACAACGGAAAAACCGACAACGCCGTCGCGCGGACGATCTCGGCAAAAATGATCGAAAATTACACGGCGAAGTGGGATGGCTTTTTCGCGCAGTACGCCGCATTTACGGCGAGATAGGGGGGCGGACGGATGAAGCAAAAGCCGGGCATGACGGGCGCAGTCAAAATCAAGCGGAAGACGGAGGTCAAAAAACTGCTTTTCGTTTGGCCGATGATGCTGTATCCGCTAAGCCTGTTTGCCGTTTTTTGGGTCTATAAAAACATCAGCTCCTTTACGATGGCCTTTCAAAGCATCGACGCCTTTGGCAAAACGTCCTGGGCGGGGCTTGACAATTTCAAGACCTTTTTATACGATATTTTCCAAAACGAATCCGACACGATCCTGCGCACGGCCGTCATCCGTTCGCTGCTCATGTACGGCGTCAACCTCCTTATCAGTATGCCGCTGTACATCTTTTTTTCGTACGCGATCTATAAAAAATGCCCGGGACATGCGCTGTGGCGGTTTTTGATGATGCTCCCCAACATCATCTCCGCCTTTATTTTCGGCCTCCTGTTCAAGCGGTTTGCCAACGGCCCGATCGCCTCGCTGTTTTCGTGGGATACGCCGCTTAGGAGCGCGGGGACGGCCTTTCCCCTCATCCTCTTTTATATGATATGGGTCTCGTTCGGGACAAATATGCTCGTGTATTCCAACGCCATGAAGGAGGTGGACGACGCGGTCAAGGAGAGCGCGAAGCTGGACGGGGTATCCGGGATGCTCTCCGAGCTAAGATATGTCCTCATCCCGTCGATATTCCCGACGATTTCCACCTTTTTGATCGTCGGCGTCGCCGGATTTTTGATGCAGTCGGGCCCCCTCGTCATGTTTTATATGTACAACGCGCCCGGCTATGTGTACACCACGGGCTACTATTTTACCGTCCGGATATTCAACACGCCCAATCAAACGGGCTACCCGGCGCTGGCCGCCGGCGGCCTAATTATCACCGCCGTGACCGTCCCGGTCGTGATGACTGTGCGCCGCGCGCTCGAAAAGCTCGGCCCGTCCGTCGAATAAGGGGGGGGGATAAGGGTATGCGGCAGGCTTATACATATAGGCCAAACGGAAAAAACAGGATTCGCGAAACCGGCGAGGCGTCCAAGCGCATCGTGCTCTCTCTCAACACGGCGCTCTGTGCCGTCTATTGCCTTTCGCTGATGCTCCCGCTGATTTGGATGCTGTATTCGGCGTTCAAAACCAACCTCGAATACCAGCAGGACATCATGGCCTTCCCGAAAAGCCTTTTGTATTTCGAAAACTTTTCGGTCGTCTTCGAAAAATTGCGGATCATTCGGGTCACCACGGTGGGCGGCGTCCCCGCGAGGGTCACATACGGCCTGGGGAATATGCTGGTGACCAGCTTTTACTTCGCGCTTGCCGTTTCGGTGATCAATGTGTTTTTCAATACGGTTTTCGGCTATATCCTGTCCAAATACAAATTTCGGGGGCGCGGCTTTTTGTACGGCCTGGGCATTTTTATCATGGTGGTGCCGATCATCGGGACCGAGGCGGCGTACTTTAGGCTGATCCAGCAGCTGGGCGTCTATGACAACATGGTCCTCACCGTTTTGAGCGCCCCGTCCGTCGCCTTTTCGGGGACGTACTTCCTCCTGATGTACGCCGCCTTTAAGGGGCTGGCGTGGGAATACGCGGAGGCGGCGTTTATCGACGGCGCGGGGCATTATAAGGTGTTTTTGCGCATCATGCTCCCGATGGCCATGCCAAGCATGATCTGCCTCGTGACCCTCAATTTTATCGGAATGTGGAACGATTACAGCGCGTTTTTGTTTTATTTGCCCAGCTACGCCAACCTCTCCTACGGGCTGTATATATTCGAGCAAAACGCGGCGCAGTACGGCGTTAACCCGCCGGTCATCTACGCGGGCTTTGTGATCGCGGCCGTCCCGGTCGTGGGGATCTACTCGGTCGCGCAGAAATTTATTTTGCAAAAGTTTACGGTGGGCGGATTAAAGGGATAGCGTATGAAAGACACGGTTCAAAACAGACTGCGGCCGGCGGCGGGGCTGGCGGGGATCGCGGCGATCCTCGTCGGCTGCCTCCTGCGTTTCGCGCCGCCCGCGCGCGCGGCGGACGGGGAGACGGATTTTATCCTGCCGTATTATCGGAGCGAAACGGCGATCCCCGTCCCGCTCGAGCTGGAGGATGCCTATACGCGGGGCTTCAACGCGCGTATCAACGTTTACGCGTACGGCGACGGGGCGTACCGGCAGCCGCTGGGCGTCAATTGCGCCGCCTATGCGTTTCCGGTCGGGCGGTACCGCATCCGCTACGAATACCGTACGGCGCTCGCCGGGACGCAGTACGCCTACGCGACGGTCGAGGTCAGGGATATGTCCGGCATCGCGATCACGCCGCCGGAGCTAAAGCGTCGGTACAAGCGCGGGGAGGCGGTGGCGCTGTCGGCAAGGGCGGTCGACCGCGACGGCAGCAGGCTATCCGTCACGACCGAAATCTTTTACGGGGCACAAAACACGGCGGTCGCCGCGCCCGATAAAAACGCCTTTATCCCCGACAGGGCGGGGGAGTATACGGTGCGGTTTACCGCGTCAAACGCGGACGGCTCGGGCGACGCCGTGCTGACCGCGGCGCTGACGGTCGACCCCGAAACGCCGTTGGGGCTCATCTTGGGCATCGCCGTCCCCGCCGGGGCGGTCGTTGTCGGCGGCAGCGTCTTGTTGATCCTGTTTTTGCGCAAGAGGAGGGCGGCGGTATGAAAAAGAAAGCTCTTGCGGTATGCGGCGCGTTTGTCCTGCTGTGCTGTGTTTGCGTGTCCGCCGTCCTGTTTGCCGCCGCCGCCGACGCGCCCGAGGCGCGGGACGAGTATTTTTTGAGCAATCAAACCTATCTGCTGGAGGGCGCGGCGACGGTCACCTTTAACGGCGATGAGGCCGTCGCGGTCAAAAACGCCGCCTTTATTCCTAAAAAAGAAGGCCAATACGTCATTGTCTATTCGGGGACGAATCAAACGGTGCGCGTCAACGTGTACGACACCGTCCCCGCGATCACCTATCGATTGGACGGCGCGCTGCCGCAAAGCACGCCCGCCGGAAAGGAAATCACCGTTCCGGCGTTGACGGCGTTTGAGGTCAACGGCCAAAGGGCAACCGGCTTTACGGTCGGCGTTTACTGCGGCGGCCGCCTTGTCACAACGCGCAAATCGGACGAGGGCTTCGGCTTTACGCCGATCGAGGCGGGCGGCTATGCGGTTCAGTACGCCTTTCGCAATCTGTTTATGGGCGCCAGCGTCAAGAGCTATCGCTTTACGGTGACCGACGAGCGGATCATCGTCCTGCCCGATACGCTTTCCGCCGAGGTGCCGCTCAACGAGACGGCGGATTTTTCGGCG
>JAIRRW010000039.1 GCA_031255775.1 Clostridiales bacterium | reverse complement strand
CTCGAATACGGCGTACAGCCCGCCGGCCAGCGGATCGGCGTTAAAAAAGGCGAGCGCGGTCGGGAGGACGGCCTTGACGGCGTCCGCCGCGCCCAGCGCGATATAGGCGGCAAAGGGCTTCCCGCCCGCAAGCGCCGCCGAAACGTCCAGCATCCGATTGTAAGCGGTCACGGTTTCGCCGCCCGCAGTGAGCGTAAAAGAATTGTGACGGTTCATAGTTTTATGTCCCCCTTAACACGACCGACAGTCCGCAATAAACGGTGTCGTCCACGGTCGTCTCGGGCGCGGTGCGCTTATAAAAACAGCGTTCGCCGTCGCCCGCGAACAGCACGGGCGCGTCCGCCCCCTTGACAAAGCGGATCGCGCGGATCGGCTTTGAAAACACGGCCTCGCCCCGCCCCCGGCGCGTGCCGGAGCTTGGGTCCAGGGCGCACACAGCCACGGTTCCGGCGGCGGTCAGCTCGGCCAAAAGGAGGGCGCCGTCGTGAAAAAACAGCGCAAACGCCCCCGCCGCCCGTCCGGCATACACGGGCGGGGCGGGCACAAGGGCGTCGGAAAGGGCGATCAGCCAAAGGTTGGACAGGCTGTCGGCATAGACGACGGCAAAGCCGCTGCGGGTCGCCGCGACGTCCCCCGTCCGCCCCTCGCCGATGACAAAGGGCGTATCCAAGGCGTCCGAACCGGCGCGCAGCCCGCAGCCGTACAGCTTGTCCGCCTTTGCGTATACGAGGAGGGTGGTCTCGCCCCGCGTATCGGCGGCCAGCGTCACCGCGCCGCCGTTTAGGGCGCACGCGCGGCCGTTTAGCAGGAGCGAAACCTCCAGGAGCGTGCAGTCCAGCTTTTGCGCGGCCAGCGTCAGGTCGGCGGCGCCGCCGATATAACACGCGGCGAGCAGCACGGTCTCGACGACGGCGTCCCGTTCTCCGGCGACGGCGCTCTCGGCCGCGAAAAGCCCGCCGACCTTTAGGCACAGCCGCCCCGCGCAAGCGGCGTCCAGCCTAAGCCGCGCCTTGACGGTCAGTCCGGCGTTGTCGGGCGCGGTCACCGTCGCCAGCGGATAGTCCGCCCGCCTTAGGTCAAACCAGGGCGCCGAAAAGCATCCGGCGGCGTTTTCCCGCTGTCCGGCTCTCGCCAGGGCGTTGAGGCGCGCCTCGGTCTCCTCGGCTTTTTGGAGGGCGATTTTGGCGTGATCCATGTCAATCCCTCCCGCCGCCGGTCACGACCAGACTGACCGACGCGATCTCGGCGGGGCCGCCGCCGCTCAAAATCTCAAGGCCCAGCCGAACCCCCGAAAGATTGCAGCGCACCCGCTGCGGCTTTTGCCCGCCCGCGACCGCGAGCGTCCTTTGCCCGGTGTCCGAAAACAGCCGGAGCGTACAGGGGTACCTGGTAAACAGGTGGACGGCGGCCAGCCGCTTGTTGCCGGACAGGGCAAAATCGGTCTTGGGGACGCGCCATTTTTTGGGGAGGCCGGCCTCGAAATACCGGCCGTTTTTGACGACCAGCCCCGCCCGCCCCGCGCCGGTCACGGCCAAAACGCCGTCGCCGCCCTTTAGCGCGGTCAATCGGCGAATGTCCATGCCCCGCGACAGCGACGCCGCGCCGGAGGACAGGTCGTAGATCAAAAGGCCGTTGTTGCGGTAGGGGGACGCCTCGTCGAGCAGGGTCTCGCCGTCCCGCCGATCCATCGAAAAGCTGAGGTAATACCGCCCTGCGGTAAAGGCGGCGGCGGCGTACGTGCCGTCGATAAAGACATCGCTCAGCCGTTTGACGGTTTTGACGGTGTTGTAGCCGTCAAAGGCGTACAGGCCGTCCTCGGCCAAAAACAGGATCCGATCGCCGCAGAGCTGAACCGAATCAAAAAAGATGCGGCCGCTGGAGACAAAGAGGCTTGCGACCGTAAACTCGCGCTGGTCGCCGTAGCCGCCGATGCGCGAAATGCCGTATTCGCGAAAGACGTAGACATAGCCGGCAAAGCTGACCACCCGCCCCGACACCCCGCGCTCGTCGATCAGCTGGATAAAGCCGCCGCCGCTCAAGGACAGGTCAAAATTGGTGGGGTCGAGGTCCTCCGAAAACCAAACGGCGTTGCGCGCCCCGCCCGCCGTGACAAAGAGGCGTTCGGCATGGAGGGTGAGCGAGGTGATGCAGGGGGCGCCCTCGACGAGATAGGGCGGGTCCGCGCCGTTGTAGACGTACATCCCCTCGGCCGCCGTGCACAAAATGACGACGTCCTCGCCGTACAGCCGATAATTGGTGACGGCGGGGGGCGCGGACAGCCGTATGCCGCCGAGAACCGTCAGCGGCCCGGCGGCGGCGTAGGGCCCCTCGTACACCTCCCCCGTCGCGGCCAGCGCCATCAATCGGTCGTCCGCCGCGTCGGTTTCGGGATCGGTGCGGACATACCGCCACACCGCCGAGACGGCAAGGCCGCGCAGGCGGTCATAGTCGGCCAGCCCGTAGCCCTCGGTCAAAACCCCGCGCGAAAAGCAAAAGTTGTACGTGTCGGGCGAAACGTCCGGCGAGAGCGTACTCTCGTCCGCGCTTGCGTCCGCCCCGGCCTTAAAGCTGCCGATACGCACGCGGCCGCGCCTTACGGCGGGCGCCGAAATATATCTGCCGCGCCTCACAGCCATCTCCGCTCCCTGACCTTGCGCTCGGTGCGCAAAAGCCCCGCGGCGGCCAGCGCGTCCTTATAGCGCCGGTCGTAGACGACCGCCTCCTCGGACAGGCCGGAGATCAGCGCGTACTCGGCGGCGACGCCGTAACCGATAAGCCTGGCCGAAATCTTGGCCGTCCCGAAGCGCAGCGCGTCCTCTATCCCGACCCGGCCGGGCAGAAAGCTGTATTCGACCTCGTACGCGCCGTCCGGGAGGGGGATGCCGTCATAACGGCGGCGAAAGGCGACCGGCCGCCCGCCGCGCCTGACCTCGTACACGTCCAGCGCCGCCTCCTTTAGGTCGGTATGCTTAAGCAAGCCCGCCCGCACCTCGACCGTCTCGGCGGTCTTGACGGGCGCGTACTCGGCGGCGATCTCGCCGACGACGAGGTTTAAACAGCGCAGCAGCCTGTCCAGCGTCCGCAGCGTCTCGGCGTCGGGCGGCTCCGTCCGCTCGGGGTCGCGTTCGAGATAGGCCAAAACCGCCTCCTCGTCCAAAAACAACGCCGCGTTTTTGACGCAGTCCAGCCCCGTCACCCCCGCGATCTCATCGGTATCCGCAGTATCAAACTCTTTCATTACTATATATATCCTCTTTTATATCCTCTTTTCCCGCACAAAGCGGCGATAATATTCTCTCCGCCTCCGCCGCCGCATTCTTCACGGCCGCCTCCACCCGCCTTTTCTCTAAACGGCGGTTTTCGGCCTCGGTTTCGGCGAAAAGTTTGTCCAGCCGCTCGCGCCGCGTGCGGCGGGCAAGCGTCAGCGTCCGCGCGTCCAGCCGCGCATAGGGCACAACCAGAGAGAGCGTATCCCCTCTCTGGTTTTTGTTGTGCACCTCATAGCGCCCAAGCCGATCGTTGCGAAAAATAAAGTACCCCTCGTCAATGCCCTTGAGCCGCCCCGCTATATCAAACAGGTCGCTTTCGACAACGTGCCCCTTTCCAAGCATATCCCCTCCTAACCTGTCTTGATGAATGAGGAAAACAAGATTTTTGACGAATTTTTGCGCCAATCAAGCGATTTCGACGACGCCGTAGCAGCGCTACGGCTAGGAGAATTAGCGCAGAGTGGCGCAAAAAGACGCAAAAAGACGTTTTCCGAATCGTCAAGACAGGTTATCTCTAAGGACGCCCGTGAGCATGGCCTGGCCGTTGGGACGGTTGCAGACGAGGTCGCAGTACTTGACCAGCGTGGCGGTGTAGGTGGGGCGGCCCTGCGTCTGGCGGAGGATCTTGCCGTTTTCGTTTTCGAGATAGCGCCAGTCGCACAGCTGGTGCATCTTAAACGCCCCGGTATCCAAGAGGTAGAGGACCCCCTTTTTGATAAACCGATCGTAGACCAGCGGGATCCCGTTGTAGGACATGGTTTTGTACCCGCCGTCCAGCTCCATCATGTCGATGTTGCGCTTGTACTGCGCCATATACTCTTGATAGGCGTACTTGGCCTCGGCCGAAACCGCGATAAAGTTGATGGGGACGCCCGCGTGCCGCTCGACGCTGTCCATGGCCTTTTGCAGAACGATCTCGTCCAGCTTTCCGGCCGGGATCGCCTGCCGATAGGGCGCTAAAAAGGGCACGTCGCTGCGGTTGTTGCCGTAGAGGGGCTTGGCGCTGTCAAAGAGCGCGCCCAGTCCGGTGATCTCCTTGCCGCGGCTGCCCTGCACAAACAGGCTGCTGTCGGTCGGGATCTCGTCCACGCTGTGCCCCTCGGGGGCCTGCAGCTTGATATAGTCCGTCTCGCGCATGACGTGCTTGACCACCGCGCCCGCCATGATAAGCTCGTTGCCGCAGTAGATGTCCACGACCATGCCTTCGATCAGGTTTTGGGGATCGTCGGCGTAGTTGAACCCGCCCACCGTATCGCTGATCCGCGTCAGCTCGCCGCTGCCGTCGCCGTAGAGCATCCGCCCCAAATTGAACTTGGACGCGCTCAACAGCCCCTCCAGCTCGGCGTTTAGGATGTCGGTAAAGGCGCCCTTGCCGCCCGCGCTCGCCCGAATGGCCTTGTCCGAGATCTCGATTTGGCCGTACAGGTTTTTGAGGGTCGCGGTAAACTGCACATACTTGGACGCCGCCGCCTTGGGGAGCTCGCCCGTCTCGTCGCCCGCGCCGATGCCGCCGACGATCCCGGCGCGCGCCGCGGTCTTGATCTCCTTGCCCCAAACGTCCGCCGTCGTCTGCTCGATCCGCGCCAAAAGCGGGTTGGACTTGGTGTTTAACAGCTCGGTCACCGCGCCGAGGTATACGGTTTTTAACGCGTTTTCCGCGCTCTGTAGTGTAATCAT
>JAIRRW010000009.1 GCA_031255775.1 Clostridiales bacterium | reverse complement strand
GTGGACGCGAGCCTAGGCGCGCCCTCGGACGTGGGGCGAATTTCGGTGATCGACGGCGGCGTCCGCGCCGGGGCGGCCTTGTGTAAAAACCTGCCGCGAGCGGGGAACATCGGCATTACGGCCACGGTCGCGCCGCTAAGGGCGCGGCGGAGCGGGAACGTGCGGCTGGCCTTTGTCGCCCGGCTTGCCGAAACCGTCGCCCAAGCGCTGTATCTGGCACTGGGAAAAACGGACGCCGCATCGGGTGAGGCCAAAAGCCCCCCTCGTGCTGTCAATATATAACTGGCAGGTAATAATCAAATTAGACCAACATTAGAATTAGATTAGAAAAGTGTCGTTTTATTAAACGCTGCTTTTCTATATGTTCTTTTTCTTAATAAGATTTATAATCTGATTTTAACATTTAAAGGGAGCCCATTTGCTTGATAACATCAATTTTTTTGTGTTATACTATTAGATAGGCGGCAAGGTCGGCGGCAGCGAAAAGCGGCAAGGTCGGCTAGCTTGCGCCCTTTGCCGGGATGGAGGTGGCTATTTGAAATCCAGTACAAAAGCATTGATCGGCGTCGTTGCCGTGGCCGCGGTCTTTGGGATCTTTTTTTTGATTTTGTCCCTGACCGGCGCAAAAGCGATGACGCCGAAAGAGCTAAAACATCATATCGACGAAAACAACGTTAAGGAGTTGGCGGTCACCAACGACATTGTCAGCGTCAAGCTGCGCAACGACAACACCGCGTACGAATGTGTTTTGCAGTTAAACAACTATGAGTTTACCGTCCCCCGGACCGAGCAGCGGCTCGCTTTGGCGGAGGACGGCACGCCCCAAAAGAACGGCGCGGGCGAATTGGTGTACGAAACCGTCGTGACCGGCTACGATAAATACAATCTGACCGGCTATCTCGAAATCCACAACGCGCAGGCGCCCGCCGACCTTGCGATCGCGTTTACCATGAACAACCGCAATTCGGGCAACATCTGGTCGGTGCTGATCCCCGTCATCAGCTTTGCCGCGCTGGTCGTCATTGCGGTGTTTTTGTTCCGCTCGCTGGGCAGCGCGAACAAGCAGGCCCTAAACTTTAGCAAGTCCCACGCCAACGCGCAGGGCAATATCAAGGTTCGGTTTGCCGACGTCGCGGGCGCCGAGGAGGAAAAGGAGGAGCTAAAGGAGATCGTCGACTTTTTAAAATCCCCGCACAAGTTTACCAACGTGGGCGCGCGGATCCCGCGCGGCGTCCTCCTTGTCGGCCCGCCCGGCACCGGAAAAACCCTGTTTGCCAAGGCCGTTGCGGGTGAGGCGGACGTGCCGTTTTTTTCGATCTCGGGCTCGGACTTTGTCGAAATGTATGTGGGCGTGGGCGCGTCGCGGGTGCGCGACCTGTTTGACGTCGCCAAAAAGAATATGCCCTGCATCATCTTTATCGACGAGATCGACGCGGTCGGCCGCCAGCGCGGCGCGGGCATGGGCGGCGGTCATGACGAACGCGAGCAGACCCTAAATCAATTGCTGGTTCAGATGGACGGCTTTCAGACCAACGAGGGCATCATTGTCATGGCCGCGACAAACCGCGCCGACATCCTAGACCCCGCGCTCATGCGTCCCGGCCGCTTTGATCGGCAGGTGTACGTCAACGTGCCCGACGTGCGCGGCCGCGAGGCGATCTTTAAGGTGCACGCGCGCAATAAGCCCATTTCACCCGAGGTGGATTTTCAGGTCTTGGCGCGGATCACCAGCGGCTTTACCGGCGCGGACATCGCCAACCTCCTAAACGAGGCGGCCATTTTGTGCGCCCGGGCGGGTCGGACGGTCATCAACAACGAGGACGTCTACGAGGGCATCAACAAGGTCACCATGGGTCCGGCCAAAAAGTCGCGGCTGGTCACCGAGACCGACAAGCGCCGGACGGCCTATCACGAGGCCGGACACGCCATCATCGCCAAGTCCCTGCCCTATAGCGACGTCGTGCACGAGGTGAGCATTATTCCCCGGGGCGCGGCGGGCGGCTATACCGCGCTGCGCCCCGAAAACGACGACAACGATTATACCTTTAACCACCTGACCGCCGTCCTTGCCATGAAAATGGGCGGGCGGGCGGCGGAGGAGCTGGTCATACAGGATATGACCGCGGGCCCCTCGCACGACCTAAAGACCGCGACCGATCTGGCGCGAAAAATGGTGATGGAATGGGGCATGAGCGGCCTCGGCCCGATCTCGTACGCGGGCTCGCAGGAGGTGTTTTTGGGGCGGGACTACGGCACGACGCACAGCTACAGCGAAACCGTCGCCACCAAGATCGACACGGAGGTCGCCCGTATTTTGGACGAGGCCTACGCCACGGCGATCCGGGTCCTGACCGAAAAAACGGACATCCTCAACACCATGGCGCGCGTCCTCTTAGAATGTGAAACCATTTACGCCGAGGAGGTGGACATGATCATGACGGGCAAAAACGCCGCCGAGGTCAAGACGGCGCTCAACGAAAGGCTCAAAACCAAGTACGCCGCCAGAGCCTCCGAGCCCGCCCGCGCCTAATATAATAAATCTCCTGCGCCTAACAAACAAAAATTTATAGAGGAACGTTATTAAACAACATGAAAAAAGCCGTATCCAAAACGCTTATTGCGCTGATTAGCCTAATCGCCCTTGTCCTAATCGTCGGATTGATTCTCTTTTTTGTCAAGCCCGACCGGGTGGCAGTCCTGGCCGAATACGACAAGGTTTCGGTCTATAACGTCAACACCGCCGCCGACCGGATCGACCTCGACAAGGCCGTGACGGGCGACCTGTCCTTGACCGGCATCATCGACCGGGGCCTGCAAAAGAGCCGCTACAATGTGTTGCAGGGGCTTTTGGAGGGCAAGGCGGGGACGGCCTTAAAATTCAAGACAAAGAAGGCGGACGACCCCGACAACGCGGGCAAGCAGATCGACGAACGCGTCGAGCTTAAGGCCGAGGAGGTCAAGGACGTCCGCGCCGGAGAAACGACCTATAAGCTCGAATTTAGCTTTGCCGCGCTTAGGACGGTCAAGGTAGAGGGCGCCGAGATCCCCTACGACCGCGCGATCGTGCTGGTGCACGACTCGGCCAACGAGATCGACGAGGTCGAGATTTACTTTTATCAATTTTTGCGGATCGACAACGAATCGGACGACGAGGCGATCGGGTCGGCGTATTACCGCGTCTATCCCGTCAAAATGCGGATTCTCTCAACCAACCTCTTCAACGCCTGCAAGGACGTGATCGACACGGCGAGACGCTGACGCTATCGCTCAAAATGCCGCTTGCGCTTGCATTTTGGCGAGGAAAAAGGTGTCCGAGGGGAAAAAGTGTCATTTTTCCCCTCTCCCGAATTTTTAAAGCCCTAAACATAGCAAAATAAATAAAATGGGAGCAAACAAAAACGATACTTTTGCTTGCTCCCTTTTTTCTCGCAAAAATGCAAGTAAAACGGCATCTTATCTTAAATCTTTTTTACAAAAACGACGTTTTTTGTAAAAAAGCGCCGTATCCCTCGATAAAATGCAAGTGAAACGGCATTTTATCGAAAGCGGCAGCGTCAGCGCGAAAGCGGCAGCGTTTCGGCAATCTTTTGCAAAAATGCAATGCTGTCGAGCTTGACGGCCTTGACGGTATCGGAGACGAACAGTCCGGCGAGGTCGCCGGTCATAAAGCCGCGTTCGATGGTCGAGATCGTCGCGTCCTCCAGTCTTTGGGCAAAGGCGGTGAGCGCGGC
>JAIRRW010000044.1 GCA_031255775.1 Clostridiales bacterium | reverse complement strand
CGCCCAAACGGCTTGGTTGGTCAATATTTTCGCGCAGGGCGGCCAAAAAGAGTTGGCATTTTACCTGTATATATGTTATACTTACACGTGCTATACCGATATACGCGCGGCGGGAGGTGAATGCGGTTTTGGATTCGGATGACCAGACAAGCCTGAATAAACTGACACTTTTGTATGTGTTTGAGGCGATGGACATCCCGATCACCAGCAACACCATTATCGAAATGTGTACCAGCCGCAATACCTGGCTGACCTATATGGATTGCACGCTGACCATCAGCCAGCTCATCGAGGCCGGTTTTATCCACCAGTTTTCGCGGGAAAAGAACAGCTATTACAACATTACGCCCGACGGCCGCTCGTGTTTGGACCACTTTTATACCCGCATCCCCGCCAGCCGCCGCACCGAGATCACCGAGTATGTCAAAGGCAACCGCATGATCTACCGGCGCAAGCAGGAGTATTATCGCAACTATTTTAAAAACGCGGACGGGACCTACACCGTCCAGCTCAAAATCATCGATCCCGTACAGACCACGCTGGAAATCAAGCTGATCGTATCCAACCGAAACACCGCCAAGGCCGTCTACAACAAGTGGGAGGATCGCGCCGCGCAGATCTACTACACGCTGCACGAGGAATTGATCGACTAGGGCGTGTGTACCGGCGTATAAACACGACCCAAAAAGGAAACACTATGGAGATTTACCGCACCAGCGGCACGTGCAGCCGCGAAATCATATTCGACGTAGACGAAAACGGCATTTTGACGTCCCTCCGTTTTATCAACGGTTGCAGCGGAAACGCGCAAGGGCTTTCTAAACTTGCGGTCGGCCGCCCGATCGACGAGCTGATCGACGCGCTCGCGGGCATCAAATGCCGCGCGGGCACCTCCTGCCCCGACCAGCTGGCCAGAGCGCTCAAGGCCTATCGCGCCGACAAAACGCGCGGCTAACTTTCGGGATCGACCCACTATTTGTCCGCTCCGTCGTCCGCTCCGTCGCCCCCGGTTTTGGGCGGCGCGGCCTCTTGGTTTACCGCCGTTTCGCGAGCCGCCGTCTTTTGGGTGACGGTGCGCGCCAGCACGGTGACTAGGCTCATGATGACGGCGCCGCCGACGGCGCAGAGCAGACAATAGAATATCTCCGTCCCCTGCGGCGGCCTTTCGGTCGCCAGGAGCGCGAGCGAGGCCGCCAAAAACCCCATAATGCATAAAAACGTGCCCCGGCGAAACCTTTTTAACAAATAGCTCATGAGCTTGGCAGTCAAGAATATGCCGACGAGCACGCCCAGCACAAAGGGCAAGAGATACGGGATGTCAAACAGCTTGACCGCCTCGACGAATCTGTCATACAGCCCGATGATCTTTAAAAAATGCGAGCCGCTGATGCCGGGCAGGATAAACGCGACCGCGACCGGGACGCCGACGGCCAGCCGGAAAAAGGAGCCGCCCACCCCGCCGATGTCGGCCATCGACACGATCCCCTCCTGCAAAAAACTGATCCCGATTATCGCGCCCACGCCCGCGGCGAAGGGCAGTATATCCAAAAAAACGCGCCCCGCCCTTTTCGAGCCGGGGATTTTTTTATCCTTTAACAACGCGCCGTACCGCAGACCCGACTCCCGGTACACGGCGGGCAGTCCCGCAAAAATCAGGCCGAGAAAGAAAAAGTTGGTGTAGGACAGATAATTTTTCAGCATAAAGGATATGCCGAAGCTCAACGACAGGATGCTGGCCAGCCCCCCGGCCGCCAGCGCCAGTAAAAATACGATATTTTCCCGAAAGTTTTTAAAGAGGTTGTTGACCGCGTCCAAAATCCTCTCGTAAATGCCCAACAGGATGGCCATCGTCCCGCCCGAAACACCGGGAATGATGATGGACATACCGATCGCCATTCCCTTGAGAAACAGCGCGATATACTTTTTGCAAAACCGACCGACCGCCCCAAAAAACGCCATGTCCTACTTCCCTGCCAGAATGTATTGCCCTTTTCTACTATATTATCCCTTTTTTAATTAAATGTCTACTCTCCGGGCGCTTGTTGCCTATTCGGTTTTTTGACGACGGCGGACACAATATTGACCGTTGACCCGTCGCGATCGGTTGCAAAAACGGGTCTATTCGCTAAAAGTGATCTTGATCGAGCCGTTGTCGCTTTCGGCGGTCAATTTTTTGTCGCCGCCGACCGCCGCATCATAGGCGGGATCGATTCTGCCGTTTTTTCCGGTCAGCGAAACGGTGTATTCCCCGCGTATCCCCAAAATATTCCCCTCGATCCGGCCGTTGCCGCTCTTTAGATAAATATCGGGGCACACCAGCCCGCCGAAAAGGATCCTGCCGTTGTCGGCGGACGTGCGCAGTCGGTTGACGATTAGGCCGTCATATTCGACGGCGCCGTTGCCCGCGGAGACCTCCGCCGCGTTTGCCGTCACGCCGGTCAACTCGACCCTGCCGTTGTCGGCGTCGATTTTTAAGCCGCCGTCCGCCGTCAGGTTTTTTAGCGTGACCTTGCCGTTGCGGCTCCGCGCCGAAACGCCGCCGCTCACCCTCACGTCGGTCAGCTCGATCTTGCCGTTGTCCGAATGGGCGGCCAGCCCTTCGCACACGATCCCGCTTAGGACGATCTTGCCGTTGTCCGAATCGATGTCCAGCGTTCTATAGCCGCCGCCCGCTACGGTCGGGCTGCCGCTATCGGCGGACAGTTCGACGTCGTACAAGCCCTCGGGCAGCGTGATCACGGTTTTGATGAAAGCGCGCTTAAAGGTGAACACCGAAAAAAGATGCCACTTGACCTCCTGACTGACCGTCAGCCTGCCGTCCTCGACACCGATGCGCGTTTTGACACTGTCGCTTTCCTCATAATCCACCCGCAGGGTATCGCCAAACACAAGATCGACGTCCCCCGTCCGAATATCCACCTTGACCCTGTCAAAAACAGGCCGCGCCTCCTCTACCGGCGCAAAATACGTTTTTGCCTCAAACACTTCGGTATCCAACTCCTTAAAATCCCAGTTCAGCCGGTTCATAAAAACCGCAAACGCGATGAGCCCCGCCCCCAACAAAATCGATCCCGTTATGATCAGTCCTCTGTACTTTTTCATATTTTTAGCTCCTCCGCCTTTTTCTTGCTGGTAAACGTATGAACCGTAAAGACCCTCAACGACTTGAACGTCCATTTCCCCAGCGCCTTCGAGCCCTTGAGGCAAAAAGGCAGGAGCAGCAGCCCAAGACCCGCGATCGCCACGCCGGCGGCCAGCTGCGCCAGTCCCACGGTCACCGCCGTCCCCATGGTAAAGAGGGAAAAGACGACCGAAACGACGCCGCCGACAACCAGTCCGACGCTTGCCGCGGCCATCGCGATCGCGGCGGCAAACAGGCCGATCCCCAGCCCAAACACAAGGATACCGACGAGCAGCATGGGGATAAACAAAAGCACGCTCTTGACGCCGTTGAAGCGGCGCCCGGGTCTTTTTGCCGGATCGGGTCGGGCGGCGTACGCGGGACCGTCCGCCGGATAAGGGGCAGCCCACGCGTCGGGCGGCGGCATAGGCGCGGCGTACGCATTGGGCGGCGGCGGCACAGACCGCGTCTTTTGTCTGTTTTTATCGGGCGGCGGCGCGGGGACAATGGGCGCAAGCTGTTCCTCGTCGTAATCGGACAGGATTCGATTGGCAACGTCAAAGGGATTGCCAAATTCGCGAATGATGCCCTGCTCGGTCTCGCCGTTGTCTATCTTGTCCATAAACAGCTCGGTGTAGTAATCGAATATCCTATCTTGTTCGGCCTCGGGCAAGCGGTGCAGATTTCTCTTCAATTCCCGTTCCCATTCGTATTTTGTCATGATCCTGCCCATGACCTCCTTATAGAGAATATCGTTTGATAAAAGGCTTGCGTTTTTTGGTCGTGTCAACACTACCTAATCGGTTCTATTTTATCATTTATTACAAGTCGTGTTTCCACGCGTGTAATCTCGCGTATGCACGGCCTTACATCAACGCCTCGCGGCTGACAAAGCGATAGACCCGCTGAAATTCGTCCATGCCGTCCACAAAGTCCAAAAGCCGCCGATGCCCGCCCTCGGTCAGCATATAGTATTTGCGAAGACGGCCGTTTTTTTCAAGCGTGTGCGTCGTCAGGCATCCCATACCCTCCAGCCGCCGCAAAATGGGATACAACGTCGATTCGGATATCTCGATATAGGGCGAAACTTCGGCCATAATCTTATAGCCGTACGATTCCTCCCGCTTTAAAGCCGCCAGAACGCACGCCTCCAATAACCCTTTTTTCAGTTGAACGTCCATCGCGACCTCCCACATACTGCCTGATACATAATACTATACATAACACAGTATAGTTTGTCAATCGCCTATCCATTAAAAATAGATTAGAATTTACCGTCAGAATTTAAAATCTCGCGAAAACACCACCCAAAAAATCCTTGCATTGCCGACAAAATCATGCTATACTACTCGGGTCGTGTGTCACACGGCATAGGCTTAATATGTGGCGGCGTAGCTCAGTTGGCTAGAGCATTCGGTTCATACCCGAACGGTCGATAGTTCGAATCTATTCGCCGCTACCACTTTCGGCCCCATGGTCAAGCGGTTAAGACATCGCCCTTTCACGGCGGTAACCCGGGTTCGAGTCCCGGTGGGGTCACCAAAAAAAGAAAATCCGAACTCTATACTGCCAATCGGCGAAGGGTTCGGGTTTTTGATTTATTTTAAGGAGTTCCTAAAAAAAGATTGTTAAGCCTCTTCAATAGTTAAAAAACAGATAATTACTATTTATAGCTTGCTTTTT
>JAIRRW010000096.1 GCA_031255775.1 Clostridiales bacterium | reverse complement strand
AAATGTCGGCGGTGTATGTCTTGTGCGCTTTTTTGCCGCCCAGCATCGACTCGATCGTCCTAAAATCGGCCTCGCTTAGCTCGTCCGTCTCGCGATAATAGGTGCCGCCATAGCGATTTTCGAGCTTGGCGACGCCGACGGGGCTTTGGCTGTAGGGATCGAAAGCCGATTTCGCGATGACGTTGGGGAGCTTGATGGCGGACAGCATGGTACTCACCGCAAACAGCGAAAAGCACACCATGTTCAAAATCGCGATAAACCAAAACCGTTTTTTGGTGCGCTTTCGGTTGACGCGCGCCATCTTAAAGGTGTCGGCCAAGCGCAACGCGCTCCGCCTTAGGACAAACGGCCGCCCGTCGTCCTTGATCGCGCTTGGGTCCGTGTCCTTTAACCGCATCCGATCCTTGGGGAGATAAAACGAATCGAAGGTTTCGGGGTAGGCCAGCGCGATCCGATCGCGGTCATGCGAAATGCCGATATAGTTGGGCGTGCCGCCCGCGACCTTTTGATTGACCTCGTCGGGCGTTATGCTGCCGCCGGCCGCCACTTCGAGGACGTTTTTGGACAGGGATTTGACGGGCGAATAGCCCTCGGACTCCGGCATCTTGTCGGAGACGACGCGGCCGTCCACGATCTCGATGATCCGCTCGCCGTACGAAAACGCCAGCTCCCGGTCATGCGTGACCACCACGACCAATTGCCCGGCCGCCAGCTTTTTTAGGACCTCGAATACCTCCTCGCTGGTCGAAACGTCCAGCGCCCCGGTCGGCTCGTCGGCCAAAAGGATTTGCGGATTTTTTAGGAGGGCGCGCGCCAGCGACACGCGCTGCCGCTGCCCGCCCGAGAGCTCGGAGGGCTTGCGGTAGCCGAGGTTGGCAAGCCCCACGGCCTTTAACACCTCGTCCACCGTGTTGACGTCGGTGTTGCGCTCCTGTAGCTTGAGCGTGATCTCGATATTTTGATAGACCGTGATCTCCTCGATCAGGTTAAATTCCTGAAAGACCATGCCGACATAGGTGTTGCGGTACGCGTCGTAATCGCCGGACGAAAAGCTGCGGGCGCTCCGGCCGTTGACCGTCAGCTCGCCCATCGTCGGCTTGTCCAAGCCCCCCAAAATATTTAGCAGGGTCGATTTGCCGCAGCCCGACTTGCCCAAAATGACGACAAGCCCCTTAGACCCAAAATCGATGCTGACATCGTCGAGGGCGACAACGGCGTTCCGCCCGCCGCCGTAAATCTTGGTCACATTTTTGAGTTGGATCATACCGCCCTCCCCGTGCGCTGACGCTGTCGATAAAATGCAAGCGTCGGCTACCTTTCTTCTTTAATCTTTTTTACAAAAACGACGTTTTTTGTAAAAAAGCACCTTAATCCCTCGCGCGAATGGACACATTCGCGCGATAGCGGCAGCGTAAATCGGGAGAGGGGAAACATGACACTTTTTCCCCTCGGACACCTTATAAAGTTCGGCTAAATGCCGCTTGCGGCATTTACGTTTGGCCGAAAGCGGCGGCGATAGCGGCAGCGTTTACAATTTTCCGGCCGAAACGTTTTGTCCGTAGTTGTTGTAGTTGACGGTCCCTTTGAGCGTACCGCCCTCCCCCGCGTAGGGCAGCAGCTTTTCGGTCAATTCCGGGATGGCGGAAAGTTTGCCCGCGGCGTACGCCTCCAGCCGCGCGGCGCAGTGCGCCAGCCGCTTGACAAGCCCGCCCAAACGAATGTCCTGTACCTCAAATCCGTTGGGCTTGTTCTCCCTCATCCATTGCGCCTCAAAGCAGTCATAAAAGGCCTCGATCCGCTTGATCAACGGGTGGTACTCGCCCTTGGCCAGCGACTTGACCGCCCGCGGATCGCCGGTATTGTAGGCGTTGCGCGTCTTGACGCCCAGCTCGTACTTGATTTCTAAAACCTCGCACAGCGCCCCCATCGTCTCAAACAGATAGGCATAGTCGCCCGCGCTCTTTGCCGCGGCCTTGAGCGTCTTGATATGCTTTTGATAGACCTTGCCGTCGCCCTCTCTGACCAGCGTATCAAATATGCCCGAAAAGCAGTCGGCGTACAACATATATTTAGAGGGGTTGTTGGCGTTGGGCGGCAGGTATTCGTCCTGCATATCGGGAAGCTCCAACGCCATAAATTTATCAAACTCCAGTCCGGTCAGTGCAAGCATGGCGTCGCCCGTCTCCTCGCCGCCGTAGGCAAGCTGGGCCGCCGTCAGCAGGGTGGGCAGTACGGCAAAGGGCGAACATTCGGCGCCGTTGTCCCCCCACATCGTCCAAAACGCCTTTTTGACGCCCTTGTGCTGCATCGACGCGATACCGGCCTTGACCGTCTCGATCGCGTAGCGGTTGGCGGGCGCAAAGCCCGACCACATCCAGGCGCCGCCGCCAAAGACAAAGCTGTCCGCAAGCTCGAAATGCTTGTCGGCCATGAGGTCATACTCGGCCTTATCCGTGTGATAATAATCCCAGTACACCAGCTCCAGCCCCTCGGGAATGAGCTCCTTGACGGACGGATCGACCGACATCGACGGGTCGGTCAGGTAATACTGGTTGTCAAAGGCCAGGCGGAAAAACATATCCGACCACATCATCGGCTTTAGGCCGTGCTTTTTGCAGAGCGCAACGACGCGGGCGAGATGCTGTAGCAGCAGCTTGGTCTTGTCCGAATCGCCGTTTTTATCATAATATTTGCCGCGCCCCACCCGGTGCGCCTCGTCCATGCCGATGTGGATCTTATCGGTCTTGAACTGCTTTTTGACGGACAGCAGCATATTGTCGATGAGCGTATACGTCCGCTCGTCGCCGATGACCAAAATATCGTCGATGTCGTTGATTTCGGCGTACTTGGGCCAGCGGAAAATCGCGTCCAAATGCGCCAGCGTCTGGATGCAGGGCACCAGCTCGACGCCGAATCTTGCGCCGTAGGCGTCCAACTCCTGGAGCTCCTTGGTCGAATAGCGTCCCCGCAGGTACCCAAAGTAGGGCTCGCCCTCCACCTCGTAGGTGTCCTCGGTATACAATTGGAGCTGGTTGTAGCCCATGAGCGCCAAGTGGCGGATAAAGGATTTGAGCGTCTCGACGTTGCGGACGGCGTTGCGCGAGCAGTCCAGCATGACGCCGAACTCCGAAAACACGCAGGTTTCCGCCGCGTCAAAGGTCACCGCCTTTTTGTTGCAGGCGGCCTTTAAGAGCATCAGCCCCCGATAAAACTGGTTTAGCCCGGCATAGGTGATCGCCGCTTTTTTCCCGTCTAGGGAGACGCGAAAGGCTTCGCCCTGCTCGGCGGTCAGCTCGATCCCGGCGGCCGCATCGAACACGATACCCAGCTGCCTTTGCACCTCGGTCACACCGGCTCTGAGCTCCTCGGGCAATTTAGAAATGTTGACGTTCATAAAAAGATGACCCTCCTTAAAGAGCGCGGCGATTGAGCGCGCCCGGCACCTCACCATATTGTAACAAAAATAAACCGTCGGCGCAACTAAAACATCGGCGCGTTTCGACCAAACGCGTCAGCAAAAATCGGGAGCGACCGAAAACGCCGCTTTTCGGGAGCGGACACCTTATCCCTCGTTCAAATGAAAGCAACGCGTCATTTGAACGAACGCGGCAGCTTTACGGTAAATAGCCTTCGGGCAAGGCGCCGGGCGCGTTGATATATCCGATCAATACCTTGAGGATACTGCGCATACCGCCTTTGATCGCGAAACCGAACGCGCTGTTAAGCCCCGATTCGCCCAAGTAGACGCCCGGCAAAAGGGCAAACGGGATCCAGGTTTCGATGACGACGCGGCTGCCCTCGTTGACGATCCGAAAGATTTGCGGCGCGGCCAGCCACCCGGTGCCCTTTTTCCATACGTCCATGCCCTTGTACATTTGCCGCTTAAAGCCGTTTTCCGTTAAAAATTGGTCAACCTGCGGCCCCCACTGCTCCGGCGGAAAGCCGGGCACAATATACGTGCTTGTCCTCATCTGTTTATTATTCTCCTCAATTGATTTTTGGACACTCCGACAATAAAACACTTTGTTTCTCGCAAGAAGTGTGCTATCATGAAGGAATGACTGTGACGATGTACTTGGAAACGGCCTTTTCGCTCTACTCCCCGGGGCATATCCTCATGATGGCGCTGACCGCCGTCCTGTTGGGCGGTTCGGTCCCGGTGTTTTTGCTGATGCGGAAAAAGGATCGCACCACGCTTGTTTTGAGCCTCGCGGCCGCGGCCACGATCGGCCTGACGGGCGCCGCGCTGATCTATAGCGTCGCGACGGGCTTGTACAACCTTGAGTGGTACCTGCCCTTTCATATCTGCAACGCGTTTATGCTGGTCTATCCGCTGGCGCTGATCTTTAAAAAACGGCTGCGCGCGCTCCTGTCCGACTATATCGTGTTTGCGGGGATCGGCGGCTGTCTGCTGGAAATCGTCTTTCCGATCAATACGCTGGTGTACCTGTCGGCGGCCAACCCGGTCACCATCCTGGTCTATGCGTATCACCTCGTCATCGGGCTGGTCGCGTTTTGCTTTATCTTTTCGGGTCAATACAAGCAATTCCGCTGCTACAGCCTGGTGGGCATCCTGTCCGCGCTCATCATCGGCGCGACCGTGATGAACCAGCTGTGCGACACCAATTTCCTCTTTCTCAATCCCGGTTACCGCATATTCCCCTTGACCGCCATCTATGACCTTTTGGGCTTTTACGCCGTCTATCTCATCGCGGCCGCCCTCCTGGCCACAGCCGTCGGGCTGCACATTTTTATTGATAAAACGCTGACGCGTTCGATAAAGCGCTGACGCGCTTTCGGCCAAACGTAAAGGCCGCCGGCGTCATTTGAACGATAGCGTTAGCTAAAAGCCCGCCGACTTGCTTTGTCGACGGGCTCAAATGCGCTTGCCGACGCCCTTTTTATCGGCTTTTTAGGGGCTGCTACATCTGAAAATTATCTTTATACGCCTTGGCAAAGCGGAACACGGGCACCTTGGACGCCTTGATGAGGGTCTTTTCCTTAGTGCGGGGGTTGATGCCCTCGCGCGCGCTCTTGGTCTTTAGGGCGTATACGCCAAAGCCGGTGACCTGAATCTTGTCCCCGTCCTTGATCGTCTCCTCGACCACCTCGGGGATCGCGTCCACGATCTTGGCCACATCCTTGGCCGTCATCTCTGTTTTCGCGGCTACCGCCTTGATAAACTGACTTTTGTTCATTAGCTACCAATCCTCCAAATCATATTGTTTTTTTTCCGCGGCGCCGGTCTATGATTTTACGCCGCGATTTATAGACTGCTTTATAGACTCTTTCACTAGACCTGTTCTAAAACCAATCGTGAACGGATAAACGAGGATATATTTCGTCCGCCGAGGAAAAGGTTCTTTTTGGTAGCAGCGCTACCAAAAACGGTACTTTGACGACGGCGGACGGAATATAGGCCGTTTAGCCGCCGCGAGCGGTTGCAAAAACAGGTCTGAAAAAAAGGAGGGTACTCCCTCCTTTTTCGTCACTTGATGATGTTTGCCACAACGCCGGAGCCGACTGTCCTGCCGCCCTCGCGGATAGCGAAGCGGAGACCCTTTTCGGCGGCGATCGGGGCGATCAGTTTGACCGTGATAGCGACGTTGTCGCCGGGCATGACCATCTCGACGCCCTTAGGCAGGTCGATGGTGCCGGTCACGTCGGTGGTACGGAAGTAGAACTGCGGACGGTAGCCGTTAAAGAACGGGGTATGACGGCCGCCCTCCTCTTTCTTTAAGACATAGATCTCGGCGGTAAACTCGGTGTGGGGGGTGATACTGCCGGGCTTGGCGATGACCTGTCCGCGCTGGATGTTTTTGCGGTCGATACCGCGCAGCAGGATGCCCGCGTTGTCGCCGGCCTGCGCCGCGTCAAGCGACTTTCTAAACATTTCGACGCCGGTAACGACGGAGGTCTTGGTCTCGGTGATACCGACGATCTCGACGGGGTCCTGCACCTTGATAGAACCGCGCTCGACTCTGCCGGTGGCGACGGTGCCGCGGCCGGTGATGGTAAACACGTCCTCAACGGGCATCAAGAAAGGCTTGTCGATCTCGCGAGCGGGGTCGGGAATAAAGGCGTCGACGGCGTCCATCAGCTCGAAAATGCACTTGCACTCGGGGCCGTCCACGTTGCCGACGGTCGCGGCCTCAAGCGCCTTGACGGCCGAGCCCTTGATGATGGGGGTGTCGTCGCCGGGGAAGTCGTAAGAGCTAAGCAACTCGCGGATCTCCATTTCGACCAGCTCCAAAATCTCGGCGTCGTCGACCAAATCGCACTTATTCATAAAGACGACGATCTTGGGCACGCCGACCTGACGCGCCAAGAGAATGTGCTCGCGGGTCTGGGGCATTGCGCCGTCGGTGGCCGCAACGACCAAGATCGCGCCGTCCATCTGCGCCGCGCCGGTGATCATGTTTTTGACATAGTCGGCGTGGCCGGGGCAGTCGACATGCGCATAGTGGCGCTTGGCGGTCTCGTACTCGACGTGCGCGGTGTTGATCGTGATGCCGCGCGCCTTTTCTTCGGGCGCCTTGTCGATCTCGTCATACCGCATTTTTTGCGAGAGGCCCTTGGCCGCCAGCGTCATGGTGATCGCCGCCGTCAGGGTGGTTTTGCCGTGGTCAACGTGTCCGATCGTCCCTACGTTGACGTGAGGTTTCGATCTGTCAAATTTTGCCTTTGCCATTTTATTTTCCTCCGGAATGTTTTTAAAATTTTTGTTTTACTGTTGTCTATTATAGCCTATATCGCCCATTTTTCCAAGCGATTTGAGGCCTTTTTCCCAAATATTTTTGGGGGAAAGCCTACCGCTCGTTGCGGCCGGCGCGGTCGCCGATCACCTTTTCGGATACGCTTTTTGGCACCTCGGAATAGTGGTCGAAGGTCATGGTATAGTTGCCGCGTCCCTGTGTGCGCGAGCGCAGGTCGGTCGCGTAGCCGAACATCTCGGACAGCGGAATCTCCGCGTGGATCTCCTGCGCGCCGTTGACCAGCTCGACCCCCAGGAGGTTGCCGCGTCTTGCGCTGACGTTGCCCATGACGTCGCCCAAATATTCGTCGGGCAGGGACACGTCCACGCGCATGATCGGTTCCATCAAATAGGCCTCGGCCTTTCTCATGCCCTCTTTAAAGGCCATCGAACCGGCGATCTTAAACGCCATTTCGGACGAGTCGACGTCGTGAAAGCTGCCGTCGTACACGGTGACCTTAAAGTCAACACATTCGTAGCCGCCCAAGATCCCGCTCTGCTTGGCCTCTTTGATGCCGTTGTCGATGGCGGGGATATATTCCTTGGGAATCGAGCCGCCCACGGTCTTGTCCTCAAATACGTAGCCGGACGCGGGAGGCAGCGGCTCCATATAAATCTTGCAGTGGCCGTACTGGCCCTTGCCGCCCGACTGGCGGATATACTTGCCTTCGACGTCCACGCGCTTGCGAATGGTCTCGCGGTAGGCGACCTGCGGCTTGCCGACGTTGGCCTCCACCTTAAATTCGCGGAACAGGCGGTCAACGATGATCTCCAAATGCAGCTCGCCCATACCGGCAATGATGGTCTGGCCGGTCTCCTGGTCGGTGTAGGTCTTGAAGGTCGGGTCTTCCTCGGCCAGCTTGACGAGCGCCATGGTCATTTTTTCTTGCGCGGCCTTGGTTTTGGGCTCGATCGCGACGCGAATGACCGGATCGGGAAACTCCATGCTCTCTAAGACGATGGGCTTGGCGGGGTCACACAGCGTGTCGCCGGTGGTGGTGTCCTTAAGGCCGACAAACGCGCAGATGTCGCCCGAATAGATTTCGTCGATCTCGGAGCGGTTGTTGGCGTGCATCATGAGGATACGGCCGATGCGTTCCTTTTTGTTTTTGGTGGAATTCAGGACATAGGCGCCCGAGCCCAATCTGCCCGAATAGCAGCGGAAAAACGCCAGCTTGCCGACAAAGGGGTCGGCCATGATCTTAAACGCCAGGCCGGAAAAGGGCTCGCTGTCGTTGGAATGGCGTTCCTCCTCGTTGTCGGTGTCGGGGTTGACGCCCTTGATGCTGGCGATGTCCAAGGGGCTGGGCATATAATCGCAAACGGCGTCCAGCAGCTTTTGCACGCCCTTATTTTTATAGCTGGAGCCGCAGACGACGGGGGTAAACAGCATGGATATTGTCCCCTTGCGAATGGCCGTCTTGATCTCTTCGACCGAAAACTCGCCGCCCTCAAAAAACTTTTCCATGAGCGCGTCGTCCGTCTCGGCGATCGCCTCTAACAGCTTGCCGCGGTATTCGTCGGCCAAGGCCTTCATGTCGGCGGGAATGTCGATCTCGTCCATGACGGTGCCCAGGTCATCCTTATAGATATCGGCCTTCATGGTGACGAGGTCGATCATGCCGACAAAGGTGTCCTCCTTGCCGATAGGAAGCTGGATCGCGACGGGGTTTGTCTTTAGGCGGGTGCGCATCATGCTCATGACGTTGAAAAAATTGGCGCCGTTGATGTCCATCTTGTTGACATACGCCATACGGGGCACACGGTACTTGTCCGCCTGCCGCCAGACGGTCTCGGACTGCGGCTCGACGCCGCCCTTTGCGCAAAAGACCGACACGGCGCCGTCCAGCACCTTTAACGAACGCTCGACCTCAACGGTAAAATCCACGTGGCCGGGGGTGTCGATCAGGTTGATGCGCTTGCCGTTCCACTGGGTGGTGGTGGCGGCGGAGGTAATGGTGATGCCGCGCTCCTGCTCCTGCTCCATCCAGTCCATGGTGGCCGCGCCCTCGTGCACCTCGCCGATCTTGTGGGTCTTGCCGGTATAATACAGGATGCGCTCGGACGTCGTGGTTTTGCCCGCGTCGATGTGCGCCATGATCCCGATATTCCGGGTGTTTTCTAAACTAAACTCTCTTGCCATACAACTTAAATCCTCAAAATTTACCAGCGGTAATGCGCAAACGCCTTGTTCGCCTCCGCCATCCTATGCATCTCTTCCTTGCGCTTGATGGACGCGCCGGTGTTGTTGTAAGCGTCCATAATCTCGCCCGCCACGCGCTCGGTCATCGTCTTTTCGTTGCGTTTGCGCGCAAACTCGACCATCCAGCGGATACCCAAGGTCTGCCGGCGGTCGGGCCGGATCTCCATAGGAACCTGATAGGTCGAGCCGCCGACGCGGCGCGCCTTGACCTCTAAGACCGGCTTGACGTTGTCAAGCGCCTGAATAAATATTTCGTCGGGATTGCCGTTCAGCTTTTCCTTGACGATGTCGAATGCGCCGTACACAATGCCCTGCGCCGTCCCCTTTTTGCCGTCGATCATGATCTGATTGACAAACTTGGTGATAATTTTGTTGTTATACAGGGGATCGGGCAATACATCGCGCTTAACGGCTCTGTTTCTTCTTGCCATGATTTTTCTCCTTAAATTGCTTTCTCATACAAATACCGAACTTGCCGGGTCGTGTCCACACGACCTAACGTAAAAACACGAAAAAAGCGGGGTCTTGGTGCGACACGGCGCGCGGCGAAAAAAATGATACCGCGCCGAAAATGCCGATAAAACCCCGATTATTTCGTCCGTTTTGCGCCGTATTTCGAACGGGCCTGCTTGCGCTTGGCGACACCCGCAGTGTCTAACGCGCCGCGAATGATGTGGTACCTGACGCCGGGCAAATCCTTCACTCTGCCGCCACGAATCAGCACGACGCTATGCTCTTGCAGATTGTGTCCGATCCCCGGAATATAAACAGTCCCTTCCATCTTGTTGACAAGACGAACCCTTGCGATTTTACGGAGCGCCGAATTGGGCTTTTTGGGCGTCGTCGTCGTGACCGACAGACACACGCCGCGCTTTTGGGGGTTTTCTTCGAGGATGGGACTCATCGACTTGAACTGCACCTTTTCGCGCCCGTTGCGGATCAACTGGTTAATTGTGGGCATTATTACTCTACCTCCTTGTAGTATTTGCCTGCCGAAAGCCCCTAATAATTTTTTTAAGGAGACAGGACTTGTCCGCGCTTATCTCAAAAAAGCGCCTAAAAAATGCGTGCAATGACTCGCACGCCTAAACAGTATAGCGGAAAAAGCACGCCGTGTCAAACGATTTCGCCAAAATGACGCTGACGCTTGCATTTTGGCGAGAGATACGGTGTCCGCAAACAAAAAGCGCCGTATCCTTCGTTCAAATATAGTAATCCAGCTTAGAAACAAGCATATAGGCGAGCGGATTTGCGAGATGTTTTTTGGCTGCTTTTGTCGCTAATACTAGGGGTATTTGCGTAAAAAAGCAGACGAAACAACAGCCGCAAAGACGCCGTATATATGTTTGTTAATAAGCCGGATTACTATTAAAGCGTCAGCGTTTAAAATGCGACTTCCTTCATGCCGTCCATGGCGTCCTTTAGGGTTTGGATGACTCTGTCCGTCTTTTCCTCGCCGACTGTCTGTATGTACTTGTCCAAAAAGCGGTCGATGCGCTGCTGCTTGGTGACGATAAACGCGCGTCCCTTGTCGGTCAGCGTCAAAATGAGCCTGCGCCTGTCCTCGGGGTCGGTCTTGGGCGACACCATTTCTTTGCGGGAGAGGCTTGCCGTCATGGCCGTGATGCGCCCCTTTGTCACGCCCAGCATCCGGCTGATGTCGCTTAAACAGGTCTCCTTGTCCTTGGTCGTATGCAGATAGTAAAGATAGGCCGTTTCGCCCGACATAAAGCCGATCAGCTCGCGAATCATGGGCAATTCGCATATGTGCATGATTGCGTATCGGAGCGCCGCGGTTTTCGTCTCGTACGTCATAATGTTTATCCTCCTAGAACGTAATGGTCGAATTATAATAGAAACGCATCGAGAAATTGAGGAGAGACAGAATGGCCGGGTCGTTGGAATATTCGGAACGAATCTTTTCCCAATCGCTGCTTTGTGTGTTGGTTTCGCCCAAATTGAAACGGCGCTGATCGACATCCACCGTGACCGAGGTGATCGCCGCGCCCTCGAGCTTGACCGTAAAGCCGTTTGTGTCGTCGATGCCGTAGGGCAGCCGGATGACGACCGAATCGAGCTCGCTGTTTTCGACCTCGAATTCGTAGGCCTCCCGGTCGCCGTTTTTGACGATCACCTTGTCGAGGTCGCCCGCGCTAAAGCCGGACAGCGTGAGGGTAAAGAGACTGGAGCCTAAGTCGGGCGCCGTGACCGAAAAGCCCTTGACGCCGGTCTCGTCCAGCTTGTTCACGGTCGGCTGGGTCGCGGGGTATCCGCCCATGGACGGGGCGGTCTTGACATAAGCGCCCCGGCCGCCGTCCCACGAAAAACCGTCGATATACTGCCGATAATACTTGTACGAATCGAGGTCGCGAATCTCCAGCGAGGCGGCGCCGTTGTCCCAGACATAGACCATCGAATCCTTATAGATGCCGTCCGCGTAGGCAAAGTCGGAGCTGCGCGCCTCGCCCGCCGGGTGGCCGAACGCCGAGCACAGCACCAGCATAATAAAGAAAGCGGCCGCGCCCAGCGTGATGCCGTGCGCGTGCGCGTAGACGCGCGGAATCTTATTTTTGACGACCTTTTCGACCTCGACCTTGGTAAACTTACCCTTTTTGGCCGCGTCCTCGCGCCGTTCGGTCACCATAACCCTTTCCCTATAGGTGCGTTGCGGCAGCTTGGCGACCAGCCACGTGATCGGTTTTTTGAGGTAGTCGATATACGGCAGAATCCCGCCGGCAAACAGCATAAAGACCGCCGTATAGACCGGCAGCATGACCAGCGCCGTGACCGAGGATAGGACGGAGAGCTCGGCGGCAAGCAGGGGCAGCATGAGGATCACGGGGACGGCGTAGAGGAACAGGCGTTCGATGTCGAAGCCCGCTTTTTTGCGGAACGCGTCCTTGAAAAACATACTGGCAAGCAGCACAGCCATCTGCCCGAGCGCCGCAAAGGCGAATAGGTAGGCGGCCGAGGGCGCCGCAAAGGAGACGATCGCCGCGACAAACCCAAACAGGAGCGCGTTGCCGCGCGCGACGTTGGGCGCCTTGACGGCAAACATCCGCTTTAGCACGAGATAGAACATCGCCGAAATGACCGCGGCCAGCAGCATAAAGGCGATCAGCACACCGGGGTTTGAGAGGACGAAAGTCCCCATGCTGTGGGGGTTGAGCACGTCAAAGCCGCTCAAAACCAGCGACAACAGCAGGAATATGAGGTACATCGCGGCGGTCGTCGCCGCAACCGCCAAGAGCTGTACGACAATGCCGAACAAAACCCCGAACAGCGCGTATTTTTTTGTCCAAACCATACAGAACACGGCGGCCGCGATCAGCGCGAGCAGGATCGCGCCCAAGGCATAGGACACCGCGTACGGATAGACGGCGGGCGCGGAACCCAGGTAGCTGAAAAACCCGGCGGGAACGCCCTCGGACAGCTTGTCAAGCGCGTAGTCGCCCAAATATTTGACGATGCCGTCAACCAAGTTGGCGTACTGAACGGTCGTCTTTTTATCCAAATTCTCGACGGTGTCGAGGCGCGTCCCGGCCGTCGCGCCGTCCCGCGTCGAAAAGTTGAGCGCGGGGATGCCGTCGTAAATCTCAAAATCGGACAGTCCGGTCTTGTTGTAGATGCCGCCGTAGAGCGAGCTGGCCGTGCCGTTGGCGCCGCCGATGCCGCGCAGCATATTCAGGATGCCGCTGTTGTTGTTTTTCGCGCCGCGCCGCGCCTCGGCCGCGTCCGAATTGACTAGCGTTTCGGGCATATCGTAGCTGTACTGCGCGGCCGCCGTCAGCATGACCGGGCCGCCCGCGCCCGCTTTTTCAAAATTGAAGCCCGCCTTGACCCGGGAGAAAATGTTGTCAAAGCCGGTAAACTGGTACTTGAACGCGTAAGCGCCCAAGAGCGCCTCCTCCGACGCGTCGGTAAAGACGAATAAAAAGTCGTTTTTATAGGGCGCCGTCCGGGTCTTTACGGCCAGCTGCCGGGCGACCTCCAGCATGGCGGCGACGGCTTGCAGGTTGGATACGCCGCCCGTCGCAAGTTTCGCGTCGTAATGGGCGGTAAACATGACGACGTCGCCGTAATTTTGCGTGCCGTTCTTTTTCGCCTCGATCGTCGCGGCGCCGGGAATGGCCAAGACGACGTTTTTGACCTGCTTGTCCGCGTAGTAGACGTTGTCGTCAAGCCCCGGAATCCGTTTGACCGTGTCGGGCAGAAGTACCGCGTTTTGATTGACGACGGTGGGGCGCGCCGTGCTGACGCCGTCTACGGCCTCGGTGAGGTATGCGGCGCGGCTGTTGAGGCCGTCGTCGTCGGGATTGTCATACGCGGAGGTATAGCGGATGATCGAAACGCTCTTCTCCTCGCCGCCCTCGGTCAGCTTTTCGGTCGCGGCCAGCCGACTGCGGAGCTTGTCGGCCACCTGACGGGTATACCGTTCCTCCGCCACGCTGTTGGGCCGAGCCTCCGCCATATCCTTTATATCCTGTTCGATCTGTGAATTGACCGCGGACGGGAAAACGCTCTTGGTATCGCCGAAGTTGACCGACACAAAGCCCAGCGTCAAAAAGACAGCCGTCAGCACGACGAGGACCGGATAGTAAACCCATTTAAATCCTTTCATCTATTGCGCACTCCTAAGTTCTGACAGTTATACTTTATGTATTCTATCACAAAACCGTATAATTGCAAAATGTTTCGGCGCGCTTTTTTAAATTTTCGTCACGATACAAGCCGTAAAGCAGGGGTTTTACGCGCCGGAATCCTTGAATCCGGCACGTCACAGGTCGTGTTGACAGACGCGAAAAGAGCAATAACCTGCCGATCATTATCTCGCGGAAACACGACTTAATATCCCTCCCGGCGGCGCTTTTTATACGCGGCCGCTACGAGCGCGCGGACAAAACCGTCATCATGCCGTAGCCCTCGATCTCCTCGCGGCCGTATTCGATCGGCTTATCGAGCGCCTTGCTGTCCGAGGTCGCGATCAGGACGCGGCCGCACAGGATGGACGCGGTGCAGAGCACGCGGTTTTTAGCGGCGGCGGCGGCCACCGTCCAAAAATCGACGCAGCCCGCGGGCTGGCGGCCCGTGACGTTGCCCACCTTTTCGCCGGTAATGAGGTACGCGCCGATGCCGCCCCGCGCCTCGTCCTGTTTTAAAACGATCAGCTCGCCCACGCTGACATCCTTATATACTTCTGCACATACAAACATCGTTGTCCACTCCTTGCCCTTGTTTATGCCTCTATTATAGCAAAATATACTTGACAACTGTATGGCAACAATTTAAAATATTTTTAAATTATACAAAAAGTTTTTTTCCGGGTCGTATCAACACGACCCAGAGGCGGAACCATGCAAAATTCGGTGATGTTCGGGATGCTGCTGACCCTGCTGGACAAGCGGCGGGTGTCGAGAAAGTTTTTGGCCGAGAAGTTTGAGCTGAGCGAGCGGACGGTGTCCCGCTATATGGACGCGATGGCGGGGAGCGGTATCCCGCTCTATTCCCTCAGGGGGCCGCAGGGCGGCTACACGCTGTCGGACGACTTTACCATCGCCAACACCTACTTTACCCGCGAGGAGATGGATCGGCTGTTTAGCTGCGTCAAGGCCGGGCTGTCCGCGGGCGACGGCCTGAGCGAAATGCTGATAGACAAGCTGAAAAACGTGGCCGGACACAAGAACGAGCAGCGGTTTTTGCTGTCCAACGACTGGCTGGTGATCGATTCGGGGACCTGGAACAAGCCGGGCGCCGTCCGCAGCAAGATCGACGTCATCAACCGCGCCATCGTGACAAACAAGGCGCTCAACCTCCAGTACATCGATCGGCACGAGACCAAGACGCACAGGCTGCTTGACCCGTACTATCTGGTGCTGAAGGAGGGCGTCTGGTATACGTACGGCTGGTGCCACATTCGCGCGGACTTTCGGCTGTTTAAGCTCGCCCGCATCCGATCCATTTTTGTCACGGAGCAGTCGTTTGTCCGAAAAACCGCCGACGTGTACGAAAAGCTGAAGGGCATGTTTCACGACAGCCCCGCCGTCGATATTGAGTTTGAGTTTTCGTCCACCGTTTTGGGCGAGATTGAGGAATGGCTGGGCGTGGAGGCGGTGACCGAACGCGGCTATAAATATGTCGCGGCCGCCACCCTTTTTGAGGGGTCGGCGCTGCTGTCCAAGCTGCTGTCCTTTGGGTCGAGCATAAAAATCCTCTCCCCGGCGCATATCCGGGAAGAGGTCTTGCTGGAGTGTCGGCGGGTGATTCGCTACGCCGAAAGCTAATGGGATAGCGGGGAAAATTTCATCACGGGATGCGGGCTACGTGTGGTCGGGGAACTCGGTTACGTATTAGAAATACGCGCCCTCGTTGCCCCAACCACCTGTTGCCCGCCTGCCGCGCGAAATTTTCCCCGTCGGTTTGTGTGCAAAGGGAGTGATGTCTACAACAGCAGGGATGCCGCGCCGATCAGTCCGGCGTCGTTGCCCAGGGTCGCGATCAAGAGCTCGACCGCGGGGCCGTGTTCGCCGCCGTAGCTGAAGTTTTTGGTAAAAACGCGCAGGGGGGTCAAGAGGGCGTCGCCCTGCGCGCATACGCCTCCGCCCAAAATGATCGCCTCGGGTCGGAAAATGTTGATGAAGTCGCAAAGCCCTTCCCCCAGCGCCTCGAGGTACTCGTCCACCACCCTTTTGGCGGCGGGATCGCCCTCCTTGGCGCAGTCAAAGGCCGTCCGGCCGGAAACGTCGTTGAGCGTGGGCGCGGCCTTCCACATCAGGCTGTCCTTGTTTTTGCGCATCGCCACCTTGGTATCGCGAATCAGCGCCGTCGCGCTGGCATAGGCCTCCAGACACCCCCGGCGGCCGCAGGTGCAAAGCTCGCCGCCCCGCTGAATGACGGTGTGGCCAAGCTCGGTTCCCTTTGATTCGTTGCCCTCAAACAGCTTGCCGCCGATGATGACGCCGCCCCCCACCCCGGTACCCAGCGTGATAAACACGACGTCCCGGTACTGCCGACCCGCGCCGAACGTGGCCTCTCCGAGCGCCGCGGCATTGGCGTCGTTGCAAAGCCGCACGCTAAGCCCCAGCCTGTCGGACAGCCCCTTTGACAGCGGAACCCCTTCCCAGCCGATGTTGTTGGCATAATCCACGCAGCCGGTCTCGGAGTTGATCGAGCCGGGGCAGCCCACGCCCACGCCCTTTAATTGAGCCAGGGGGACGGAGAGCTTGTCGGCCAGCGACCGCACCTCCCGCGCAATATCGTCCGCCACCGCCTCCCAGGGGCGTTCGACCCCGGTCCGAATACTGGATTTTTTGAGAACCCTGCCGTCAAGGCCGACAATGCCCGTCTTGATGTTTGTTCCGCCGATATCGACGCCTGCGATATACATCATGTTTTGAAACTCCTATTTTTTTTCTTTTTTATCGCTGCGGTATAGGTATACGTGACAGATAAAGCACAGCAGCGGGACGACCGAAAAGAGGGCGAACGCGGCTTTTAGCCCCATGCCCGCGCCCAAAACAAGGTCGAGCCCGTCGGCGGCAAAGCCCAGCCCCAGCGGGAATACCGCCGCGCCCACGTCGCCGAAAATCGCCAAAAGCGCAAAGATCCAAGCGCCGGAGAGCGGAAAGCGCTTCCCCGCCAAGACCAGCGTCCCCGGCCACAGCAGCGAGGTGGAAAATCCGGCGAGCACACAGCAGACAAGGCTGACGGCCGGCACAGGCACAAGCCCCGCGACCAAAAACAAGCCCAGCGACCCCAGCGCGGTCGCGCATAAAAAGCGGCCGAGATTCATTTTGTCGCCCAAAACGGCGTACAGTACCCGCCCCGTCCCCAGCAGGAGCGAAAACAGGCACATCCCCGCAAGGTCGGATATTAGGGGCGAAAAGCCCAGCGACAGCTTGCCAAAGGTGGCGACGTACTGGTTCATGATGGTTTCGGTGCCGCCGCCCAGCATGATGGCGACCAGACAGACCGCCAGATAGGGCGAAAACAGCTCGGCTTTTTTTTCCGCGGCCGGCTTTTGGGGGCGTTTATGTATGGGGCAAAAGCAGAATATCCCGAAAGCGGCGGCCGGAATGAGCGCCCACACAAAGACGATGTACATCCAGCTTTGCGCCCCGGCAAAAAAGACGAAAAGCGCCGTCCCGGCGACCGCCGCCGCCTGTCCCCAGGCATAAAACGAGTGCAAAAAGCTGACCGCCGCGCCCTTGCTGCCCGTGTGGGGCAGGCTGTCCACGATGGGCGTCGTCACCACCTCCAGCATCCCGCCCGAAAACGAAAAGACCACCGTCGCCGCGATCAGTCCGGCAAACATTTTGTCCGCCTCCAAAAAAAAGGGCAGACTGCCCAACAGGAGCAGGCCGACACAGGAGAGCGCCACCGCGCATAGGACGATGACGCGGTAGGGGAGCCTGTCGATCAAAACCGAGAGAATGAGGTCGGCGGCGAGCTGCGCGCAAAAGTTGACCGCGACCAAAAGACCCAGCTGCCACACGCCGCTAAAGCCGTACAGCCCCGACAGCGAAACGAAAAGCACGGCGACCAAATTTGTTATCACCGCCTGGTTGACGCTGCCGAGGTAACAGGCCGCCAGCGTCGAGCCGAATTTCCCTTTCGTTTTTTCTTCCATACCGTATCCGCGCTTTATTAGAATAAGTGTAGCAAAGAGGCGGCACGATCCTGCCGCCTGTTTTGTCAATAAGCTCCGTTTCGAGCTAGGCCGTATTTAGACGACCTACTCTTTTTCGATGTTTTCGAGCTGACCGATGAGCGCCTGTTTTTCGCCGTCCTCCCGCGTCTCCAGATAGGCGGCAAAGAGCTCGCCCGCCCGGGACTTGGTGTTGACCCGCGAAACCTTGACCGGGGCCCGGCGCGGCGTCTCCGGCGTCTCACGCGCCTCGTCCTGGCGGCGCGCACATTCGGCGGCGCTGACGTGCTCTAAGGGCTGTACGCGCCTGACCGCGCTGGTTCGGGTCGTCGGCGCAAACCGCTTGACCGGATCGGGCGCGGGCGCGGCGGGCGGCGGCGTATAGACCGGCGCGGGCCGGAGCTCGGGCTCCTCCAAAATCGGCTCGGGCACGGCCGACCAAGTATCGGCCTGGGGCTCGGGCGCGGCCTCCGGCATTTCGGGCGCAGGCACGGCCTCCGTCATCTCGTGTGCGGGGGCGGCCTCCGGCGTTGCCGACGTTTCGTAATCGGGCAGTCCCCCGGTAAAATCCTCTAAAACGGGCTCCTGCGCTTGGGGCGCGGCATACGCGTCCCCGACCTGCCCTACGGCGCGGTCGATGTCGTCGGGTCCGTAGGCCACGGCGCCGCCGGACGGATCCGAGACGGGCGCGGCGGCCGATTTTTTCCGCTTTTTGCCAAACTTAAAGGGGCGGAGCAGGACGTATAAGAACAAGAGGCCGGTGACGGCATAAAACAGGATCTCCATAAAGAGGCTGCCCGTCAAAAACGTGAAGTAGGCGCCCACATACGGAATATAGAACAGCTCGTTGCCGTCGTATTTAAAGCGCAGGCTGTAGCGCCCCTGCCCGTTGTTGGTAAAGGTCAACCCCTCGACCCAGCCGGTGCGGTGCAGGACAAGAACGGCGGACAGGACAAGCGCCGCCAAAAACAGCAGCACACAGAGGATATACAGGATGACCCTGATAGGTCCGCGCTTTTTTTTGCCGATCGTGACAAGCACGACGATATCGACCGCCAGAAAAAACAGCAGAACCGCCGCCGTACCCGCCAGCGCCGCGATATCGAAGACTTGCGTAAAGTCTATTCCGCTAAAAATTTTTTCGATTATACCCATATATCAATTATACCCAATGCAAAAATAAATGTCAACACAAATGTTTGGAGTTTTTTTGCGGCATTTTATCGTCATTTTATCGTCATTTTATCGGTAGCGTCAGCGTTTATCTCTCAAATAAACGGCAGGCGAGCACGGTCATATCGTCCGCGCGCGCGCCGCCGTTTGCCCGGACGGCCTGCTCTAAAATCGTATCGGCAAGGGCTTTGGGGTTTAGCCCCGACTGATTGTTGATGAGGTCGGCCAAGGCATCGCCCGCGAAGCAATCGGATACGCCGTCGGAGACAAAGACCACGAGGTCGCCCGCGTTTAGGCGCCGCGCGTCCACAAAGGGGGTCATCTCCCCCACCATGCCCATAGGAAGCGAGCTGCCGTCCAGCCGGATGACGCTGTCGCGGCGCTTGACGTAGGACGAGGGCGTCCCGATCTTGATGATGTCGCAGCTTAGGGTATTGAGGTCGGCGACCAGAATGTCCATAGCCGAAAAAATTTCGCCCTCGGCATAGATCAAAAAGCGGTTGACGCTGCTCAAAATGATGTCGCTGTCAAAGCCCGCGCGGTAAAAGCTTTCGACCAGAGAGATCGCCGCCTCCGACACGCGCTGCGCCGATTTTCCGCTGCCCATGCCGTCGGAAAGCGCCATGAGAAATTTGTCCGACCCAATCTTGATAAACGAATGGAGGTCGCCCGTCGCCTCGCGTTCTTTCGCGGCGGAGGCGACGCCGAACAGCGCGTCATAGACGGTTTTTTGGCGGTAGCTCAACACGCTGTAGCCCGCGACCGGGCTGGCGGCCTCGGCGTCCGGCGTCAGGCGGATTTTTAACAGCTTTTGCAAAACCGCCAGCGTCTCGTCCTTTTTGACGCATTCGGTCCGCGCGATGAGCGTGACCGACGTCTCCTGCCCCCTGGTGATCAAAACCTCGCTGCAAATGACGTCGTGATAGGCAAGCTCCTCTAAAACGATCCTTTCGAGCTCGAGGTCGTAGGATACCGGGCGGCCGACCCGATCCGCCGCCGCGCCAATGATCCCGCCCACCGCGTCAAGCTGCGCGGCCAGTTCGTTTTTGAGCCGCTCGTCGGCGTCGCGCTTTTTATCGGATTCCAGCCTTTTGACAAGGCTTGTGTGCGTGTAGGCGATCATACGCGCGATTCGGGTACAGCCAAGCTCAAGGAGCGCGGGGAGGTCGGTGACAAACGCCCGGCCGTTTTTTAAGGTGGAGACGGCCAGCTCCTCGACGGCGTTTTTTAGGCCCCGCTCGCTACAGGCCGCAAATTTTTCGCAGTGCGCGCAGACCTCGGCGATCACCGCCGCGCCCGCGTCCTCCCCCTTTTGCTCCAAGCTGCGCCGCTCGGGCTTTAGGAGGCTGCCCATTTCGCGCAGGATCCCCGCGATCCCGGCCAGGTCGTCCGCAACCTCGCTTCGGCCGCGGTTGACCAGATGCCGGGCGGCCAGCTTGTTGTGGGACTGAAAATAGTAGCTCTTTAGGTTTTCCAACAGGCCGCGGGGCAGCGCCGCAAACAGGAGCGCGCCAATCGAAAGCGAAAGGACGTCAAACGGGAGGTTTTGATATTCGACGTTAAAAAACAGCTCAAACAGCGCCAGCGCGAACACCGCGGCCAGGCCGGTCAGGACGCGGGGGGCGGATAAAAAGATGACGCAGCACACCGCGACAAACCCCAACAGCGCGATGGCGGTCACGTCGTACGAATAGAACGCGCCGCCGATCCCGAAGCAGAGGCCGGTGACGATGCCCGCGCCCTTCCCCGCGAGGTAGGCGATAAGCGCGATCGAAAAAAAGGCGATGAGGTACAAAAACCGAAAGCCGTTTATCTCCAGGGACGCGATGCCGATCGCGGCGGCGGCGACCGTGATCCCAAGACAGGCGAGCTCGACGTCCAACAGGCGGTATTTTAGCTTAAACCGAAAGATCGGGCGCAGGCCGCAGACGGCGACATAAAAAAAGAGCAGGGAGAATACGAGGTTTAAAAAGAGCGTCAGGACCATGGCGCCCGCCAAAAAGGAAAAGACCGTATAGCCGATCTGGCCGACGGCGCCCGCGCCCATCAGCACAAAGAGGTTGGGCTTTTTTTTGGCGGCCTTAAAGCCGACGCTGACGGCCAAAAGCACCGTGCCGGTGAGGAGCGCGCTCAAAAACGCTTCGAGGGTGAGCTCGGCGATAAAGGCCGACAGAATATAGAGCGGCGTGAGGATAAAGACGTTTTGCCCCAAAAACAGCAGCGCGTAGTACAGCCCGCTCGAAAAGGGCGCGAGGCCGTTGACGCGGCTTAGCCACAGCGCCAGCATCGACCCGAAATAGAACAGGTATTTGACGCCCTTGAGCGCCAACGCCCGTCCGGTCAGCCCTAAAAACCGCTTTTCGTCCCGCTTTTTGACGATGAGCGGCTTTTTGATAAAGGTTTCGCCGGTGATGCCGTAGGACAGCCGCGCCCCGCCGGGCTCGCGCTCCTGCCGGGCGGCCGCCGCGGCGGGAAAGGACAGCTCAATGCTTTTATTTTCCGTTTGAATGGGCATACCGATACGCGTTTCTCCTCAACATAAATCGCGTATAGTATAGCCGAAACGGAAGCGCTGTTTTTTGCCCTATCCTGTCGAAAAACATGATTTTATCGAAACGCGCTGCCGCTACTCGCCTAAACGGGGGAAACGCGTTTTTAAAACGGCGAATATCTCGTCGGCCGCGCCCTCGCCGCCGCAGCTGTCCCGAAAGGCCTTCATGCGGGTCTTGTAGATGTCCAGGATATCCGGCCTGTCATGAAACTCGCGCACCTTTTTGACCGCCTCGGCCGGGTCGAAAATTTTGAGCGCGCTGCCCACGTTTTCGATATAATTTTCGCCGATATGCTGCTCGATCTGGGTCGCGTAATTGGTGATGATCTGCGGGACGCAAAAAAAGCAGAGCTCGGCGATAATGGTGCCGCTCTTGCCCATAAACAGGTCGGCGGACGCCTCGATCTCCAGCATATTGTCGCAAAAGCCGAGCGGCAAAAAGGTGACGCCCGCGCTGACCGGCAGCGATAAAAGGCGCCGATGAAGCGCCTCGTTTTTTCCGCAGACGGCCACGACGTTGAGCCGCATATCCGTCCGGATCAAAAGCTCGCTGATCGCCTGCATCTTGCCGACGCCGTAGCCGCCCTCGGCCAAAACGACCGTAAACTTTTCGGGGTCGAGCCCTAGCTTTTTGCGCAAAGCCGGCTTGTCGTCCGGGATATCGAAAGCCTCCTTACGAATGGGAAAGGGCACCAGCTTAAGGTTGCCGTCGTTAAACCGACGCCGATATTTTTTTAGGCTGTACGTGTACGCGCACGGATAGGGGGTGAGCGTCATATCCGCCCGATAACGAAACAGCGTATTGATCCGCGCGTCGGGGCAATACATGACGGTGAGCGGCCGGGGCTTTAGGTTGTACGCGTAATAGTTGGTTGACCAGTGCGTGGAGACCACCATGTCCGGGGCGAGGGCGCACATATGCTCAAACGAGCCGCGCGCGCTTTTTGGCCAGCGCAGCTCCATGGCGCCGAGTGAGGACAGGCCGGTGCCGAAAAAGTCCATCGCGATATTGGCAAAATAGCCGTAATGGGGGTCCTTGTTGTGCTTGACGACCTCGCCCTCCATCATCTTTTCGAACGCGATCATATGCGCGTTGCCGGTCTCCGAATAAAAAAAGGGACGCGACACCTCGGCAAACGCGCCGTATTTTTTTTCGAACGCCTCCGAAATGCTCTTGGCCGGCATGATGTGTCCCAGACCCGCTTCCACATACGGAAAAATAACGCGCGGCTTATTCAACTCCTCCGCCTCCCCGGATCACCTGCCGTCCGACCCAAAAATCGTCCAAAATCTGTTTTTTTCTCACTCATGTGTCACAATATAGCATACGCAAGAATGTGTTTTTTTAAATCTTTTTTACAAAAACGACGTTTTTTGTAAAAAAGTGCCGTATCCCTCGTTCAAATGTAAGCGTCAGCGTCATTTGAACGAAAGCGGCAGCGTCAAAGCGGTCGCTTTGGTTTGCACAGCGGCGAACCCCGAAACGCGGCGGCGTCCTCCGCCTCTAAGCCCCTCTCGGTAAACAGCAGAAACAGGCTATAATAAAAAGTGGTAAAGACATAAAAAAAGCCGTTGTCGAGCAGGCCGGTGATGACAAAGCAGGCCACGGACGCGCCCATAAACAGGCGGTCGAGGGTGGGTCTTGTCAGGTACAGCCTGACCGTATCCGCGCAGTGGTACAGGTAGGCGGCCAGCCCGATCAGCCCGCATTTTCCCAGCATTTGCATCACCGTATTGTGCGAAAAGGTGTGAAAAATCGGGCGATGCGGCATATTGACGACCTGCTCGACCGCAAAGCCGCCCCCAAACAGGGGATACGCCAAAAAGAAGTCGATGTCCTTTTTCCACAGCTCAAAGCGGCCGCGGTCGTTGAGCTTGACCTCCTTAAAAAATCCCAGCAGCTCGTCGATCAGTCCCGAGTCAAACAAAAGGACGCCGACGACAACGGCGGCGGCGGCGATGGCGCCGGTCATGATTTGATACAGCCGCCGATTTCCTTTTAAAAGACAGCTTATGGCCGCGCCCGCGAAAAAGACCGGCAGCGCGAGGAAAAAGGCCGCGCGGCTCAAGGTGTAAAAGATTGCCACCGTCACCGCGACGGCGCCTATGTAATACAGCCAGCCGCGCGGCTTGTCGGCCTGCATGAGATAGAAGTACATCGGGAGAAGGATGACCATCATGATGCCGATGATGTTGCTGACGCCCCAGCCGATGATGATTTGCCCCTTCCAGTCGTTGTTGAGCGGCGAGCCCCATTCGTACTTGGCGGTATAGACAAACAGGAGCTCGACGGCGATGAGGATGCCCGCCAGGGCGCAGATACGCGCGAGGTAGACCAAATCCTTTTTATCGTACCGATAGGTCGCCGAAAAAAACAGATAGACCAAGAGCAGCGAAAACAGCTGCAGCAAGCCGATCAAGAGGTTGACGGGGCGGTAATGGGGACTAAACAGCCCGTTGAGCATGGTCGCGCCGCACAGGACGACCAGCCCCGGCAACAGGCGGGAGCCGCGCAGCATCCGGCGCCAGCCCCCGTAATACGTCAGGTGAAACACCAGCGAGCAGGCCAATATCACGGCAAAGCTGCCCAGCGTCGCGAGGACGGGCGCCGTCATATAAAAGTTGCTGCCGTCCGAATACCCGGGCGAGTGCATCGCCGAGGTCGAAAAAACGCCCAGCAGCAGGACGGGGATCCCGGCGCGCGTCTGGTCGGAAAACAGGTTGATAAAGACGGCGCAGGCGACAAAAACGGCATAGCCCGCAATATCCAGTCCCAACGTGTTGGAAACAAGCGCCGCGGCGCACAGGCAGATCGGAAAATAATTGGAATCGAAAAACCGTAAAACGCGGCCGCAGCCCGCCGATCCCCGAAAGCGTTCGATCCAAGCGACCGTCATTTTTTTATTTTGCTCCGCTGCTGTCACATTTGTCCGCCTTTTTTTGAAGTCGTGTTTTTGCGGGTTTTTACTCGGTCGGTTTTTGCTCTTTTTGCGCCTGTTTTCACGAATTGCCCGGCACTAGCCCCGCGCAATTTGCGACTCTTCCTGCCGTTCGACCGGGGCGGCCAGCCTGCCGCGATGCCCGGCCGCGGCCTTGGGCCGGCTCTTTTTTTGCTGGCGGAAGGGGCTGGGGACGATCTCGAATATGACCTCGGCCGTCCGCTCGTCGTCCTCCGAAAAGGCGCAGCGGCCAAGCTCGGCCAGCTGCTTTTCGAACCGCTTTTCGTCCGGCGCTTCCATCTTGTTGACAAACACCCCTTCGTGCGCCGTCCTGTCCACGGCCTCGTTGTCGTACCTAAGCTCCTCAAACATTTTTTCGCCCGGCCTTAGCCCCGTGATCTTGATCTCGATGTCCTCGTTGGGCACCAGGCCGTTGATCCGAATGAGGTCGCAAGCGAGGTCATAGATATAGACGGGGTCGCCCATGTCCAGCACAAATATCTCGCCGCTCTCCGCCATCGCGCCGGTCTGAAGCACCAGCCGCACGGCCTCGGGAATGGACATAAAATACCGCATGATGTTGCGGTCGGTCAGCGTGATCGGCCCGCCCGCCTTGATCTGCTTTAAAAAGATCGGAATGACGCTGCCGTTGGAGCCGAGGACGTTGCCAAACCGCACGGCGGCCATTTTGGTCGTAAAACGCTTGCCGCGCGTCTCGATAAGCATCTCGGCGATCCGCTTGGACGCGCCCATGATGTTGGAGGGATTGACCGCCTTGTCGGTGGAGATCAAAACGAGCTTGTCCGTCCCGGCGTCGTTGGCGCACTCGATGACGTTGAGCGTCCCAAACACGTTGTTTTTGATGGCCTCGGTCGCCGATATTTCCATCATGGGCACGTGCTTATAGGCGGCGGCGTGAAACACGATATCCGGCCGATACGCCGCAAAAACCTCTTTGAGCTTGTCCTTTTCGCGCACCGTCCCCATGACCTGCGTGTAGCGGTCGGGGCCGTAGGACGCGGCCAGCTCGTTGCCCAAAAAAAACATCCCGTTTTCGTGCTGGTCAAAAATGATCAGGCGCTTGCAGCCAAACAGCAGCGCCTGCCGGCACAGCTCCGAGCCGATCGAACCGGCGCCGCCCGTCACCAAAACCGTCTTGTCCCGGACGGCAAGGTCGATCAGCTCCTTTTTTAGGGTAAACTCGTCCCGCCCCAAAAGCTCCTCGATCTTGATGTCCCTAAGCGAGACGACGTTGTTGGACAGCTGCTCGGCGTTGGTGATGGCGGGCATGATTTTGATGGGCAGGTTAAAGGGCGAGCATTTGGTATAGATGCGCTTTAGCTGCGACTTGCTGACGTTCATGATCGCGATGACGATGGTGTCCACCTTGCGGTTTTTGACGACGTCGCCGATCACGTCCAGCCCGCCCTCGACGTTGACGCCGTAGATGCGCTTTCCCTGCTTGTGCGGGTCGTCGTCCAGCACGGCCACGGGATAATACCCCTCGTTGGGGTTGTTGATAAACCGATTGATGACCAGCGAGCCGGTATACCCCGCCCCGACGACCAGCGTACGCTTGACGCCCGGCAGGACGCGCTCGTCCACGATATAGCCGACGTGCCGAATGTACCGCAGCAGCCCGCCCGAAAACCGGGTCAGGCCGGAGAGGAGCGCCGAAAACAGCAGGTACATGAGGATTTGCGGGATCCAAAACTCGACGTCCACGACCGTGCGGAAAATCAGCTTTAAAACGGCCAGCGCCAAAAAATCGACCAGACAGGCGAACATGAATTTAAAAAATTCGACGCGCCCCGCGTATTTCCAAATGACGTTGTAGCAGTCAAAAATGACAAACATCACCACCGTGACGACCACCGAGGCGACGGCGATGGGAAGCTCAAAGGCCAGATATTGCCCGGCTTCTTTTAGATCGATCTGAAAGAAAATGATTTCCCGGGCTATCCAAAAGGCAAATACCGCAAACGCAATATCCAACAGGAGGAGGATGACCGTGGTTTTGGCGTCGTGCCGACCCGGTTTTTGTTTCTCTTTTCGTTCCATATCCGCCAACCCGGTATGCCGCGCGCTCAATCCAAATAACTGGCCGTGCGGTTGTAGACGACCGTGCCAAGATTGCCCGCGCCCGCCGCCGCGTTTTGCTCGACCATGTCCACATATTCGCGCATCTTGACGCGCCTGTGGTCGATCAAAAAGACCGCGTTTTTGACGACGGCGGCGGCATACCCCGCCACCGGCCCGCAGGGCAGCAGCATGACGACCGCGCCGTAGGCCTCGGCGTCGGCCGCGTACCGGTTTTGTCCGTCAAAGTACGCCTCGGGCGTTGTCTTGACGACGGTCAGATTGCCGTGCGCCTCCGGCTCCCCCGCCGCCTCGGACGAAAAATCGACGTAAAGGGTTTTTTCGCCCCGGACCGCGAGATGCCGGGCATAGCCGGAGACAAAATCGTTTTCGGCCGCCCCCGTTTCCTTCGCGACAAACAGGACGCCGGGCGCCCGCTTGGTCATGCGGCAGGTATCGGTGACAAAATACAGCGAGGGGTCGTCGTTTAAGGGGCCGACCGCCCCGATCACCCGGTCGTTTTCGTCGTTCATTTTCGAACGGATGCTCTTGATGCGCGGATCGAAAAAATAGACGACAAGCCCGGCCAAAACCCCGCCGATCAGGCCGATCACCGCCCCCAGCGGCAGCGAAACCAGCAGCGAGGGCCTTTGATTGGTGGAAACATTGATCACGCCCTCAAATTTTTTGGTGTTTTTGTTTTCCTGTATCGCCGAAAACTTGACCACCCTTTTCAACAGCTCGCTGCCCTCGATCTCCTCCGGATCCCCCGCGGGCGGGTTGCCAAGCCGATAATGCTCGGCCAGGGTAATTTGAGCCTTTTCGATATACAGGCCGACCACCGATTTGGCAAAGGTCTCGTCGCCGCCGTCCTCGATGTCGTAGGCAAACATAATGTCGGCGGTCGCCCCTCTTGCCGCCACGGCAAAATTGCTAAAAAACAGCCGTTCGCGCTCGCGCTTGGTCTCCTTGGGATAAAAATTCCCCTCACGCTCCAATTGATCGAAAACCGTGGTCTTGATGGTGTCCTTGGTCAAGACCCCGATGACCTCCTCGGATTTGGTCAAAATGAGACTCAGCTCCGCCTCGGACAGGACATGGCCGTCCTCCTTATTTTGCAGGTACAGCTCGGTATATTGCTCGGCGCTGAAGTGAATGGTCGACTCGTATACGCGAATGTCGGTCGTCTGAAAGGTGACCGAATACAAAATCCCGGCAACCGCGCCGACAACGACGCCCGCCGACAGGATAAACCACTTTCGCAGCACATACAACAGAATCTGACCGAACGAAATCTCTTTTTCCATATAACTCCCGGCGGCTGCCCAATAAAGACAAAACTGACAGCCTCCCCATGAGTATACCAAATCGTTGCCGCGCGCGTCAACAAGAAACAGGGGACTGTAAAAGCTGTAAAAGCGCGTGTAAAAGCGCGGTCAGATTGCGTGTCGGACGGACAACAGGCGGCTGGGGGGGCTCGGGCGCGGTCAGATTGCGTGTCAGACGGACAACAGGTCAGGGTATATGCGGTGTGGCTCGGGCGCGGTCAGATTGCGTGTCAGACGGACAACAGGCGGTAAGGGGATGAGGGAGTGTACTTCCGGT
>JAIRRW010000095.1 GCA_031255775.1 Clostridiales bacterium | reverse complement strand
CCTAATATTATCAAAAAAAGGGCATATTACTATGCGTATGAAAAATCGGCTTAAAAATAAGCGCCGCCGCCCGGTTTCGGCACTCCTGCTCCTGTCCTTTTGTCTTGCCTTTTTCGGGCTTTTTTCGGGGTGTACGCCCGCCGAGACGCCCAAAACGGTCTTTTCCTGGGAGGAGGTCGGCCAAAAATACCGCGCAAACGTCGTCGAGGTGTACAGCCCGGGCGGTACCGGCACCGGCTTTATCGTAAAAAACGAGGGCGGGCTTGTGGACATCGTCACCTGTCTGCATCTCTTTTCCGCGCCCGGGTGGGTCTTGTCGAAGGTGGATGACGCGCTTTTGTCCAACACCCATATCCGTTTTGCCGAAAACCTGACGCTATCCGGCGGCGAAATGAGCCTGTCGGTTTTGGGATTCGACGGCGAGCTGGACGTCCTGGCTCTGCGCGGCGCTCTGCCCGCCGGAAAGACGGGCGGCGCGTTTTCGCTTGCCGAGACGGACGTCGCGCCCGCCGACCTATCGATGGGCGCGGAGGTGCTATCCTGCGGCAACGCCCTGTCGCAGGGGATCGCGGCCTTCGAGGGGATCGTATCCGACCCGCAACGCGTGTACGACGCGGCGGGCGGACAGCCCGTGCCCGTCTTTGCGACGACGGCCGCCGTGTATGCCGGGGCCAGCGGCTGTCCGCTGTTTGATCGGCAGGGGCGCGCGGCCGGGCTGGGTTTGGCGCGGCAGCTAAAGACCGGACAAGACGGCTATGAGGGACAGGCCTATTTCGCCCTGCCCTTTAAGCTCGCGTACGAGGTCTATAAAAAGGCGGCCGCGCAGGATAAAAACGCGCCCGTATCTCGGGCAAATTTTGCGGTTTTAAAAAACAGCGACGACCAAAACCGCACCCCCTTTCGGTTTAGGATCAACCTTGTCGGCGGGCATTTGACGGTCGCCTGCTTGGCGGACGCCTTTGTTTTGGCGGAAAGTACGGTATCGTACCTGCCAACCGGAAAGACGCTGTCAAAAATAAACGGCGTGGGCGCGGATCGGCCCTACGCGCTGATCGCAAGCCTCATCGCGGCGGATATGACACAGGAGGAGACGCGGCTATTCCTCGTCGCGGCGGACGGCGGCGAATTTGACGTTTTATTGAAAAAAAACTGACAAACAGATATGCGAAGCGAAAATTACGATACGATCATGGAGGATATACTGCGGGCGCGGACGGAAAGCCGTTTGCTGCTGCACTGCTGCTGTGCGCCCTGTGCGAGCGCGGCCGCCGAACGTCTGCTGCAAGCGGAAATTTTGCCGACGTTGTTTTTTTATAATCCCAACATCACCGACCCGGCCGAGTACGACCGACGGGCGGAGGCCTTAAAAAAGCTGGCGGCGCTCTACCGTCTGCCCGCCGTATTTAGGCCGTTCGACCCCGCCGCGTTTGAGGCGGCGGCGAAGGGGCGGGAGGCGCAGCCCGAGGGCGGGAGCCGCTGCGAGGCCTGTTTTTTGCTGCGCTTAGGCGGCGCGGCCGAGTACGCCGCCCAAAACGGGTACGGGCTTTTCGCGACGACGCTGACGGTCAGCCCGCACAAAAACGCGGCGCAGATCAATCGGATCGGCCTCTCCCTTAGCGGGCGGTATCCGGGTACGGCGTATCTGCCGACCGATTTTAAAAAGCGGGACGGCTATCTTAGGTCGATTCGGTTATCCGGTGAGCTGTCGCTGTATCGGCAGGATTATTGCGGCTGCGGCTTTTCGAAAAGGGAACGGGCGCTATGAGCCTGACGCTGCAAGACAAGATCAAGGGTCTGCCCGAAAAAAGCGGCGTTTACCTCATGCGCAACGCCGCCGGGGAGATCATCTATATCGGCAAGGCCGTCAGCCTAAAAAACAGGGTCAAGCAGTATTTCAACCGCTCGCCCAAGCAGGAAAAGGTTCAGGCGATGGTAGACAACATCGCCGACTTCGACTATATCATCACCCTGTCCGAAAAGGACGCGCTCGCCCTGGAGGCCAACCTCGTCAAAAAACATAAGCCGCGCTATAACATCCTTTTAAAGGACGACAAGCAGAGTCCGTACATCAAGATCGATTTAAGGCCGCCGTATCCGTGTATCGAGGTCACCCGCCTCTATAAAAAGGACGGCGCCCGGTATTTCGGGCCTTACTTCAACGGCATCTATGTCCGGGACATCGTCGAGATCATTCGGAGCGCCTATCGGATGCGTACCTGCGCGAAAATCCTTCCCAAGCGCGCGCGGCCCTGCCTCAACCACCAGATCGGCCTGTGCGACGCGCCCTGCGTCCAAAATGTGACGCCCGACGAATATAAAAAGACGGTGGAACGCGTTTTGCACTTTTTGGCGGGCAACGAGGACAGCGCCGAGGTTTTGTTGGACGAACGGATGCGGGCGGCGGCGGAAGCCGAGGAATTTGAGCGTGCCATGCGATACCGCGACCGCCTAAAGATGATCGCGCGGCTCAAAGAACGCACCATCGCGAATTTGGGGCAGGCCGAAAATCTGGACGCCTTTTCTTACGCGACAAACGGCCTGACGAGCGCGGTCGCGGTCAGTCTGGTGCGCGGGCGCAAGATGCTGGGCGTACGCAATTTTGCGGTGACCGACGCGTCCCTCAACGCCGGGGACGCGCTGGCCGCCTTTATCATGCAGTATTATGCCGTGGGACGAAACAACGAGATCCCGCGCGAGATCTGTCTGGATCGGCGGTTTGATTTTGCGGCCCTGTCCGAGGCGCTGACGGCGGCGGCAGGATACCGGGTGTCGCTCACCGTGCCCGAACGCGGCAGCCGCCGTCTGATCGTCAAGACCACCGAGGAAAACGCCCGCGAATACTTGGTCAAGTCGGTCACCAAGCGGCAGCAGGAAGAGGAAATGACCGTCCTGGCGGCGGACAAGCTGGCGCGGATTTTGGGGATCAAAAGCGCGCGGCGCATGGAATGTTATGATATTTCCAACATAAGCGGCGTCGATAAGGTGGCCTCGGGCGTCGTCTTTATCAACGGCGCGCCCGACAAGTCGCAGTATCGGCGGTATCGGATCAAGACGGTGGAGGGCGCGGACGATTTTGCCTCCATGGCGGAGGTCGTCAAGCGGCGGCTGAAGCGGGCGGAGGCGGGGAGCGAAAATTTTTTGGAGCTCCCGGATCTCTTTGTCATCGACGGCGGCAAAGGACAGCTGTCCGCCGCGCACGGGGCGATGACGGCCGAGGGGTTCGACATCGCGATGGTGGGGCTGGCCAAGCGCGAGGAGGAAATTTTTACCGTGGGCAGCCCCGACCCCGTCGTCCTCTCCCGGGACGATTACGCGCTCAGGCTGTTGCAGCGTATTCGCGACGAGGCGCACCGATTTGCCGTCACCTATCACCGCAATTTGCGGTCAAAGCGATACCTGAGCGAGCTGGAGGACATTCGCGGCGTGGGCAAAAGGCGCTTGCAGGCGCTGTACCGCGCGTTTAAGTCGATCGACGGGATTCGGACGGCGGAGGTCGGCGCGCTCTGCCGGGTGCCGGGCATCGATCGCGTTGCCGCGCAAAATATCTACAGCCACTTTCACCCCGACGAGACTTGACGGGCGATAATGTCCCGTTTATTCCTAGGTCTAACGGTTGCCCTACGGCAACTCTTTGTGCTATACTGTAGCCGTAAGGGCAATGCGGGAGTGGGCAAATGAGATATAAGCTGATCTTATCGGACATAGACGGGACGCTCATCAAGGACGACCTAAGCGTTTCGGAGGAAAATAAGGCCGCGATCGCCGCGTTTCGCGCGCGCGGCGGGCAGTTTGTCATATGCACGGGTCGACTGATCGAATCGGTGCGCGGCTTTATCGACGGGCTTTCGCTCAACGAGCAGAAAATCGCGGCGGTGGGCTTGCAGGGCGCGGTCATAAAGGACAGCGCGGGCAAGCTGCTATGCTGTCGGGCGATGGACGCGGACACCGCTTTTCGCATCGTCCGCTACGCGGAGGAGACCGGCACCTACTGCCATATTTACGACAGCGACCGGGTCTATATCCCGGCGCACAACGAGATCAATCGAATGTACGCGTATTTTACCGGCGCGCCGCTCTGCGAAAAGGGCGTTTTGAGCGCGTATATCCGCCAAAACCGCTTTGCGCCGATCAAGGTGATGCTGGTGATCGAGCGGGGCAGCGAGGACAGGTATTTCAAAGCGTTTGGCGAGATGGGGCTTGTGGGCGTCAAAAACATCATGTCCAGCGATACCTATTTTGAGTTTGTTTCGGACAAGGCAGGCAAGGGCGAGGGGCTGTTGGCCGCCGCCGCGTACTTGGGGATCGATCCCGCCGAGACGATCGCGATCGGCGACAATATGAACGACATCGAAATGATCGAAACGGCGGGACTGGGCGTGGCGGTCAAAAACGCGATCCCCGCCCTAAAAAACGCCGCCGACCTTGTGACGGAGCGGGACAACAACGAAAGCGCCGTCGCCGAGGTCATTCGGCGGTTTTGTCTCGATTGAGAGAGCAGGAGAGGCTTTTATATGGAGCATAATTCGGAAAGAAATCTTTGGGAGCAGGAAGCCGTCGATCCCGGGATCAATCAGGCGGATGTCAAGCTGCGGGAATTTTGCGAAAAGATGGACCTGGAGGCGCTTGTTTCCAGCCGCAAGCGCAAGCTCCACTTTTCGACCTATCAGGTCAATCGGCCGGGCTTGCAGCTCGCGGGGTTCTTCGAGCATTTCGGCCCCGAGCGGGTACAGGTCTTGGGCGAGCAGGAAATATCCTACCTCAAACACATGGGGCCGGAGCGGCGCGTCCTGATTTGCGAAAATATCAGCAAATTCGACTTTCCCTGTCTGGTCGTGACGACCGGCTTAGAGCCGCCGCAGGAGCTGTTGGACGCGGCCAAAAAGTTTGAGCGGGTCATTCTCCGAAGTCGGCAGAAGACCACTTTTTTGGTCAACCGCCTCAGCTATTATTTAAACGAGATATTGGCGCCCGCCATCACCATGCACGGGGTGCTGGTCGAGATGTTTGGGGTGGGCGTCCTCATCGTCGGCAAATCCAGCATCGGCAAGTCGGAAACCGCCCTGGAGCTGATCCAGCGCGGGCATCGGCTGGTGGCGGACGACGCCGTGACCATCAAAAAGATCGGCCAGCGGCTGGTCGGCTCCGCGCCCTCGGTCATTCGGTATTTTATGGAGGTTCGCGGGATCGGCATCATCGACGTGCGCTCGATGTACGGCTCGGGCGCGGTCATCGACGCCAAGGGGATCGATCTCGTCGTCAAGCTCGAGACCTGGGACGACAGCGTCACCTACGACCGAATGGGCGACAAAAAGAGCTTTTTTACGGTCATGGCCGTCCGGCTTCCGCTCAACAACATTCCCGTCAAGCCCGGGCGGAATTTGGCCGTCATTTTGGAGGTGGCCGCGCGCAACTACCGCCTCAATTCGATGGGGTACAACGCGGTCGACGAGCTGTACAACCGCATGGCCGCAAACAGCGAGCCGCCGGCGGACAACGATTGAGCGGAGCACGTACTATGATCAAAAATACCTTTATCATCACCGGAATGACCTGCGCCGCGTGTTCGACGCGCGTGGAACGGGCGGTTTCTAAAACACAAGGCGTCAAGGAAGTCCAGGTCAATCTTTTAAAAAACGTCATGACCGTCCGGTTCGACGAGGCGCGGCTCTCAAGTGAAACGATTATTTCGGCCGTCGAACGCGCGGGTTACGGCGCGGCGGTCAAGGCGGCCGCCCCGGCGGAGCAGGGTCGGGCGGGAGAAAACGCCCAAAAAACGGAAACAAGCGCGTCCGGCATCAAGCCCCGCAATAAGCTGATCGCGTCCGCCGCGTTTACGCTGCCGCTGTTTTACCTCTCGATGGGGCATATGTTCGGCTGGCCGCTGCCCGGCATCCTTCGAGATATGCCCAACGCGGGCGTTTTGGCGTTTACGCTGTTTTTATTGACCCTGCCGGTCATGCTCATTCATTTCAACGTTTTCCGTTCGGGCTTTAAAAACCTGTTTAAGCGCGCGCCCAACATGGATTCGCTGATCGCCGTGGGGGCGGGCGCCGCGTTTTTGTACGGCGTGTACGCGCTCTTTCGGATTTTTTTCGGGCTGGGGCACGGCGACATGGCCGCCGTCCACGGGTTTTTGTCGGAGCTGTATTTTGAGTCCGCCGCCACGATCCTGACGCTGATCTCGCTGGGGAAGTTTTTGGAGTCCCGCGCCAAGGGCAAGACGACCGCCGCCATCGAAAAGCTGATGGATCTGACCCCCAAGACAGCGCTCCTGTGGGAGAACGGCGAGGAAAAAACGGTCGCCGCGCAGAGCGTCAAGGCGGGCGACGAGCTTGTGGTCAAGGCGGGAATGTCGGCGGCGGCGGACGGGATACTCCTGTCGGGCGGCGCGTCGATGGACGAATCGGCGCTGACGGGCGAGAGCCTTCCGGTCGAAAAAAACGCCGGGGACAGCGTGACGGGCGGCACGGTCTGCGGGGCGGGCTACTTTATCATGCGCGTGACGGCGGCCGGCGCGGATACGGCGCTTTCTAAAATCATTCAGCTGGTGGACGACGCGACCTCCTCCAAGGCGCCCATCGCGAAAATCGCCGACAAGGTCAGCGCGGTCTTTGTCCCGGCGGTGATGGGGATCGCGCTTGTCACCTTTGCCGTCTGGCTGCTCGCGGGCCTCATCGTTCCCGACGCCTCTTACGGCGCGGAGCTCGCGCTCTCCGCCGCGGTCGCGGCGCTGGTCATCTCCTGTCCCTGCGCGTTGGGGCTGGCGACGCCCACCGCCGTCATGGTGGGGACGGGACGGGGCGCGGCAAACGGGATCCTATTTAAATCGGCGCAGGCGCTGGAGGTATTGGGGCGCGTCGACGTCATTGTCCTGGACAAGACGGGCACGGTCACCGAGGGAAAGCCCGCGCTCATCGACATCCTGCCCAACGGGATCGGGGAGGCCGAGCTGCTGCGCGTCGCCGGTTCGATCGAAAGGCTGTCCGGCCATCCGCTCTCCCTGCCCATCGTCCAACGCGCGGAGCGTATGGGCTTAAATCTCGGGGAGGTCGCGGATTTTCGGGCGGTGCCCGGCCGGGGGCTCTCGGGCGTGCTGGACGGCGTTTTGGTCCACGCGGGGAACCGGGCGCTGATGGAGGCGCAAAAAATCGAGCTTTTGGATTTTGCCGCGCGCGCCGATGCTTTTGCGTCGCAAGGAAAGACGCCGCTGTATTTTGCCGGGGACGGAAGGCTCTTGGGGATTTTGACGGTCGCCGACCCGATCAAGCCCACCGCAAAGGAGGCCGTCGAGGCGCTCAAAAGGCGGGGAAAGACCGTCATCATGCTGACCGGCGACAACGAGCGGACGGCAAGGGCGGTTGCGGCGGCGGCGGGTATCGGGCGGTTTATCGCGGGCGTGCTGCCGGGCGACAAGGAGGCCGAGGTGCGCAGGCTGCAAGAGGCCGGAAAACGGGTCGCGATGGTGGGCGACGGCATCAACGACGCCCCGGCGCTGGCGCGGGCGGACGTCGGCGTCGCCATCGGCGCGGGGACGGACGTCGCCATCGAATCGGCCGACGTCGTCCTCCTAAAAAGCGACCTCAACGACGTGGCGGCCGCCGTCGATTTGAGCAAAAGTACGCTGCGCATCATCAAACAAAATCTGTTTTGGGCGTTTATCTACAACACGCTGGGCATTCCCGTTGCGGCCGGGGTTTTTTATCCCGCGTTTCACTTTATGCTCGACCCCATGATCGCGGCGGCGGCGATGAGCTTCAGCTCCGTTTCGGTCGTCCTAAACGCCCTGCGGTTACAGTTTTTTAAGCCGAAAGCGCCGTCGGATACGGGCGGCACGGATATAGGCGCTATCGATACGGGGACAAAAAAAACGAAAGGAAAGAGCGAGGATACCAAGATGAACGAAAGGATTTTGACGATCGGGGGCATGACCTGTCAGCACTGCTCGGCCGCAGTCAAGCGGGCGTTGGAGGCGGTGGCGGGCGTCGAGTCCGCCGCGGTGGATCTGGCAAAAAAGACGGCGCGCGTCAAGCGGTCGGACGGCGTGGCCGACGACGCGTTGACAAAGGCGGTGACCGACGCCGGTTACGAAGTGACGGGTGTTCGATAGTATATTCACAAAAGAGGTTGTATGCGATATTCCGAGGCGTTGGCGTTTTATCAAGGCGCGGATGGGCGGGGCTGTGTTTTGGGCCTCGCCTCTATGCGCGCGTTGATGAGCCGCTTGTCCGATCCGCAGGACGGCCTTTCGGTCGTCCATGTCGCGGGCACCAACGGCAAGGGCTCGACCATCGCCTATCTGGATTCGATTTTGCGCGCGGGCGGCTATCGGACGGGCTGTTACCGTACGCCCGCATTGACGCCCGGCCTTGCCGGACTGATCGAGGTTGACGGACGGGAAATACCCAAGCGGGCGGTAGGGCGTCTGACGCCGCCGATCAAGCGCGCGGCCGAATCGATGACCGAACGGGGCTTGCCGCCGCCCACGCGCTTCGAGTGCGAGACCGCGCTGGCCTTTTTGTTTTTTCGTTCCGAAAATTGCGGCATCGTTCTGTTGGAAACGGGCTTGGGCGGGCGTGACGACGCGACCAACATCATCCAAAAACCGCTCCTGTCGGTCATGACTCCCATCGGCATGGATCACGCCGCCCTTTTGGGCGGGACGGTCGGGGAGATCGCGGAAAAAAAGGCGGGGATCATCAAGGCGGGCCGCGCCGTCGTATCCGCCGTTCAGCCCCCCCAAGCCGCGGCGGTGATCGAGAGGGCCGCGCGGGAGCGGGGGAGCGGGCTGACGCTTGCCGATCCGGCGGGCGTACGGACGCTCGAGGCCGACGCGCTGTCCCGGCGTTTTTGCTACTCCGGCAGACAGGCCTATACGCTTGCGCTCGGGACGGGCGCGTCCTATCAGATCCAAAATGCCGTGACGGCGGTCGCGGCGGCCGAGCGGCTCGGCGGCATGGGGTTTCCCGTCACAAAAGAGCAGGTCGAAGCGGGGATCGCCAAGGCCGTGTGGCCGGGTCGGTTTACCAGGGTCTTGGCTAAGCCGCCCTTTTTTATCGACGGGGCGCACAATCCGCCGGCCGCCGAGGCTCTGGCCGAAACCTTAAGGACATACTTTGCGGACAAGCGCCTGATCCTAATTGTCGGGATGTTCCGCGATAAGGACGCGGACGGGGTTTTGTCGCCCGTGCTGCCGCTTGCCGACCGGGTCGTCACCGTCGATATGCCCAAAAACAAGCGCCTCCGCCGGGCGGAGGAAATGAAAAGCCTGTGCGCGCCGTATTGCCGTGACGTCGTATGCGCGGCAAGCGTCCGGGACGCGGCGGCAAAATCGATCGCGGCGGCGGGGGAGGACGGGGTCGTCGCGGCGTTCGGTTCGTTATCATTTTTATATCCGCTCATGATTGCGGCAGGGAGAATCTCACATGGACAGTGAAAAAATCAGACAGGCGGTCAGGCTTTTGATCGAGGCGATCGGCGAGGACGCGGGGCGGGAGGGGCTTTTGGAGACGCCCGACCGAATCGTCCGCATGATGCCGGAGATTTTGGGCGGCGCAGAGGAGGACGTTTCGATCCATTTCGAAAAGACCTTTGCCGCGCCGAAAAACGAGCCGGTCTATGTCAAGGATATGACGTTTTATTCGGTATGCGAGCATCACTTTTTGCCCTTTTTCGGGCACGCGCACGTCGGATATATCCCCGACGGCCGGGTGCTGGGGTTGAGCAAGATCGAGCGGATCGTGGGCGCGTATGCCCGGCGGCCGCAGCTGCAAGAAAGGCTGACCGCCGAAATCGCCGGGGCGTTTGTGCGCTACCTAAAACCGGCCGGGGTGATCGTGGCGCTGGAGGCGCGTCATCTGTGCATGGAAATGCGGGGCGTCCGGCAGACAGGCGCCCGGACCTTTACGGTTTGCGCGCGCGGCGTTTTTGAGACGGACGGCGTGCTTGCCGATCGGTTTCTGCGTCAGATCGGTCGGGCATGAAGCGGGTTTTGCGGCTTTTAACGGACCCCGCGTACGCGGGATATTTGGCGCGGACGGCGGCGCTGGAGGCGGACAGGCCGTTTTGTCGGCATGACCTCGCGCACAGTCTGTCGGTGGCGCGTATCGCGTATATCTATGCGCTGGAGGAAGGGCTTTGCCGCGGGGTCGGCTCGTCCGCGGACGGGACGGGCGCGCGCAAGCCGGACGCGGTCAAGCCGATTTTATACGCCGCGGCGCTGACGCACGACATCGGCCGGTTTCGGCAATATGAGGACGGCGCGGCGCACGAAAAGGTGAGCGCGGAGCTGGCCGAGCCGCTGCTGCTGCGCGCGGGGTTTTCGCGCGCCGAGCGGAAAGAGATCGCGCAGGCGATCCTCTTGCACCGCGACGGGGCGGGGGCGCAAAAGGCAAGCGATTCGGCGCGGTGGATCTATCGGGCGGACCGGGCGTCCCGAAGCTGCCGGGGGTGCGCCGCACTGGCGTTGTGCAAGCAGCCAAAAAACGGGGGAGAGGAGGAGATCGTATAGCGATGCGGATCGGCAACAAGGTATTCGATACAAAAAACGAGACCTATCTCATGGGGATACTCAACTGCACGCCCGATTCCTTTTATGACGGCGGTAAATGGACGGACGCCGACGGCGCGTTGTTTCACGCGGAGGAGATGCTCAACGACGGCGCGGCGATCATAGACGTCGGCGGCGAATCGACGCGGCCCGGGCACAGGCAAATCTCGGAGGCGGAGGAGATCGCGCGTACGGCCGGGCTCATCGAAAGGATTCGGGCGCGTCTGGACGTGCCGATTTCGATCGACACCTATAAGGCGGGGGTGGCAAGGGCGGCGATCGACGCGGGCGCGGCGCTTGTCAACGACATCTGGGGCTTGCGGTACGATCCCGACATGGCCGGGCTCATCGCGGAAACCGGCGTCTGCTGCTGTCTGACGCACAACCGCGAATCCGCCGATTACGCCGACTTTTTTTGGGACATGAAAGCGGAGCTGTACAAGACCGCCAAGGCCGCCAAAAAGGCGGGTATCGATAGGGATAAAATCATACTGGACCCCGGTGTGGGCTTTGCGAAATCGACGGCGCAAAACCTAGCCTGCATCGCCCGGATCCGGGAGATCTGCGAGCTTGGCTATCCCGTGCTGTTGGGGGCGTCCAACAAAAGCTGTATCGGCGAGACGCTGTCGCTGCCAAAGGAGGAGCGGACGGAGGGCACCCTGGTGACGACGGTTTTCGGGGTCTTGGGGGGCTGCGCTTTCATTCGGGTACACGATGTCAAGGCCAACAAGCGCGCGATCGATATGACCAAGGCGCTGACGCGCTACCGCTTTCGATAAAATGCCGTTACACTTTCATTTTAACGAGGGACACGGTGTCCGCAAACAAAAGGAGAGGCGAGAGAATGGACGAAATCGAAATCAAGCAGTTAGAGGTATACTGCAACCACGGCGTTTTTCCCGAGGAGATCAAGCTGGGGCAAAAATTTTTGGTGTCCGCCAGACTGTCCTTTGACCCGATCGGGACGGCGGACGACATTAAAAGGGCGATCGATTACGGCAAGGTCAGTCACGATATTTTCGAGTTTATGAAAAACAGCTCGTTTAAGCTGATCGAAACGCTGGCGCAGCATCTGGCCGACCGCCTGTTGATCAAGTATAAACAGATCAAAAGGCTGGAGCTTGAGATCGCGAAGCCCTGGGCGCCCATCGGCCTCTCTCTCAAGGGCGTTTCGGTGCGCATCGCGCGCGGCCGGCACACCGCCTACCTTTCGGCGGGCGCGAATCTGGGCAAGCGCGAGGCGGCGATCCGAGCCGCTCTGGACGCGCTGGACAAAAGAGAGGACTGTACGGTTCGGGCGGTTTCGCCCTTTATCGCGACAAAGCCCTACGGAAAAACCGATCAGCCCGATTTTATCAATTGCTGCGCAGAACTCGAAACCGTCCTGTCGCCCATGGATTTGCTGGCCGTCCTACAGGCCCTCGAAGGCGCCGCCGGGCGGGAAAGAGGGGAGCGGTGGGCGGCGCGGACGCTCGATCTGGACCTTTTGCTGTACGACCGCGAGATGATAAAAACCGAGACGCTCACCCTGCCGCACGCCGATATGCACAACCGCGCCTTCGTGCTCGAACCGCTGTGCGAGATCGCGCCGGGCGCCTTTCATCCCGTCCTAAATAAGACCGCCTGCCAATTGCTGGCCGAATTGCGGGGAAAATAGGCCGCCTATGTCTGACATAATACGATACTTTTGAGCTATTTTTTAACGCGTATGCGCCGTCCGGCATTAAAATCTGATTACATTTTTTCGGTACGGTAAAAAGGGACTGGACACGGGCGCGATTTTCCGCTACACTAAGCGTGTATTTACATGAGGTTCAAAAGGTAAATTTTGTCGCTTTTTGTATGTTTGTCGCTTTTTGTATGAAGGAGTGAGGGATGGAAAAATCGGATCAGGCGGACATAGCGGAAGCCTTGCGCGGCGCGGACGCCCATAGCGGCGGCGAAAACGTGTTTCAAAAGGCGGATCCGGTCGTGACGCTCGAATACGCCAAGCGCGTGTGCTTTGTCATGCAGCAAAACGGCGCCGATGCCGTCCATGCGCTCTCCGTCCTCAACAACACGCAAACGGAGATGCGGGAGCTGCGCTTTAAGATCACCTCCTCGCCCGCCTTTTTCGAGCCGGTCTACCTCTCTCTCGATACCCTGCCGCCCGGCGAATCGTATGTGTTTGGCGCCGTCAGGACGGTATTGGATTATGACTATCTTTCCGCGCTGTCCGAGCGGGTCCGGACCGAGCTTTCGGTCGAATGTGAGATCGGCGGCGTCGCGGTCAAGCGGGAGGTCGTCGAGACCGACGTTTTGGCCTTTGACGAATGGCCGGGCTACAACGCGATGCCCGAGCTGTTGGCCGCCTTTTCGACGCCGCGGGACCCCGAGGTAAACGGGATCGTCTCCCAAGCGGCGCAGCTCTTAAAGGCGGAGGGGCTCGCCTTTAACGGCTATCAGTCGGGCGACCCCAACGTCGTCAATAAGCAGCTGTCCGCGCTCTACGCGGCGGTCAAGTCGCGCAACATCGCGTACTGTATGCCGCCGGCCGGCTTTGAGCAGCAGGGGCAAAAGCTCCGCCTGCCCGGCGCCGTTATCGGCTTGGGCTTGGGGACGTGTCTGGACACGACCATGCTGTTTTGCTCCTGCGCGGAGGCGGTCGGCCTCAATCCCGTCGTCTTTATCTATCACGGGCACGCGTTTGCCGGCTTTTGGCTGACCGATTCGACCTTTCCCGAATGTATCAACGATGACCTGAGCTTGGTCAAAAAGTGGATGGCGGGCGGCATGAGCCGGCTCACCGCCTTAGAGACCACGTGCGTCACCGAAAATACGGCCGGATTTTTGGACGCGCAGAACGCCGCGAAGGAACGGCTGGACGACGGCGGCGGATTTTTGTGTTACATAGACATCGCCCGAGCCAGAAAATCGGGCATATTGCCGTTGCCCGTGCGCTACGAAAAGGACGGCCGGTACTTTATCGACCGCGCGTTGTCCGAGGCGGCGGCGGAGGCGGTCGGGGAGCTTAGGGTCATCGACGTCGATACCAAGGGGCAGGCGCCGGAGGACCGCTTTAGCAAATGGAAACGCGACCTTTTGGACATCACGCTCAAAAATCCGCTGGTCAACTACCGCATCAATCGGGCGGGCGTCCCCCTGCTGAATTACGATCTCGAGGCGGTGGAGGACGCGTTTGCGGAGGGGGCGTCGCTAGGGGTCGGGGCGCACCCCAACGAGCTGACCAAGCCGATCACGGACATCACCGGACTGTGTGTCGAAAACGACCCGCAGCTGTCTGCCGTCTTAAAGGGCGAGCTGGCGGCCGAGCGGCTGAGAAGCAGCCTAAGGGAGGAGGATCTGACCAAACGCCTGACGACGCTCTACCGTTCGGCGCGGCAGTCCTTGGAGGAAAACGGCGCCGGCACGCTCTATCTCGCGCTGGGCTTTTTAAAGTGGCAGGAAAGGGATAAGCCGACCGTTAACCGCTATTCGCCCATCATTCTCTTACCCATGGAAATGGTGCGGCGTTCGGCGCGGGCGGGCTACGTCGTCCGCATGACCGAGGACGAGCATCGGATCAACCTCTCGCTCATCGAGATGCTGCGCGTCAATTTTAAGATCGACGCGACCGCCCTGACAAACATTCCCGAGGGCGAAAAGGGGATCGACGTCGCCAAGCTCCTGACCCTATTGCGCAAGCTGATCATCGATCAAAAGGGCTGGGACGTCGTCGAGGCCGCGTCGCTGGGGCTGTTTCATTTTTCTAAATTCGTCCTATGGAACGATCTCAACCTCCGCGAGGAGGCCGTCCGCAAGCATCCGTTGACCGGCAGTCTCATTTCGGGCGTCAACGACCCCCGGCTGTACGCCGCAAGCCCGGACGAGGGCGATCTCCGGCTATACCTCCCGCTGGATTCGGATTCCTCCCAAACCAAGGCCGCCCTTGAGGCGGCGCGGGGGCGCACCTTTGTGCTGCACGGCCCGCCGGGAACGGGAAAGTCGCAGACCATCACCAACATCATCGCCAACGCCGTGGCGCACAACAAGCGCGTGCTCTTTGTCGCCGAAAAGCTCGCGGCGCTCAACGTCGTCAAGCGCAGGCTGGAAAAGCTGGGGCTGTTTGATTTCTGTCTGGAGCTCCACAGCAACAAGAGCCAAAAAAAGAATTTTTACGAGCAGTTTGACAGGCTGCCGGAGCTTTCGAAAAGCGCCACCGACGCCGGGTTTTCCGTCGCCGCGCAAAAGCTGGCGCAGAGCGCCGCGGAGCTGGAGGATTTTAACGCCGCCATGCACGCCGCGCGGCGCAACGGCGTCTCGGTTTTCGAGGGCATCGACCGCATAGTAAAGCTGGGGGACGGGGAGGACGCGCCGCTTTCCGTCGCGGAGGTGGACATCCTGCCCGGCAGCTATGAGGAGGGGCTGGAAAACCTCAAGCGCCTGACCGATATGGGCGCGATCCTGGGCGAGCCGGTCAACGCGCCCTTTTACGGCTGCGAGGCGGCCGAGTATAGCCTTGACCTGAGGGATACCGTCGTCACACTCTCAAAAAGGCTGTCCGACGCCTACGCGGGCTTTGCCGCGGCGGCGGGGGGTCTGGCCGAGGTATTGGCTTCCCGCAAGGCGGCCGTCAATATTTTGTCCTATCCGATCCTGTCCGGCGTCTTTGACACGCTGAGCGAGCTGCTGTTTTATCGGGATAAAAACGGCTTTGTCAGGTTTTTCCTGCGGGTCTTTTCCAAGCGGTATAAGACGCTGTGCAAGTCGCCCTATTATAAAAGCCTAAAAAAATTCGTCAAGGAAAAGCCGGAGGAGGCGGCGCTCATTTTTGACAGTCTGGCGGCGTTTTTATCGGCCGAGCGCGAATTGGGCGCGGCGCTCCTGTACGGCGGAAAATTCGAGACCGCCGAGGATTACGGTCTGGAGGTGTACAGCGCCGCCCGGCAATATCTCTACGGCATTGCGACCCTGCGCGACACCTGCGCCTACAACGAGTATCGAAAACGGTGCGCCGCCTATCCGCAGCTTAACGAGGTCGTCGCCCAATACCACGCGGGCGGGCTGGCAAGCCCCGACGTGCCGCGCCTGTTTGAAAGGAGCTTTTGGCGCTGCTGGCTGCACAAGGCGGTGTCCGAGGACCCGGTTTTGCGCCGCTTTTCGCCGGGCGCCTACGCGGCCGGACGCGAACGCTTTAAGGCGCTGACCGATTATGTGGCGGGCATTACGCAAAAGGAAGTCTTTTTAAAGCTGGCGGCCAACCTCCCGAATTTTCAGTACGCGTCCATGTCCGGCGCCGAGCCGGGCATCCTCCTAAAGGCCGTCAAAAGCCGGGGCAGGGGCTTGACCATCCGTCAATTGATGCGCCGCATACCCGACCTCATGAGCAAGGTAAAGCCCTGTATGCTGATGAGCCCCCTGTCCGCCGCGCAATACCTGCCCGAGGATTACCCGCCCTTTGATATCGTCGTGTTTGACGAGGCCTCGCAGCTTTTGACCTCCGAGGCCGTGGGCGCGATCGCGCGGGGGCGGTCGGCGGTCGTGGTGGGCGACCCCAACCAGCTGCCGCCCACCACCTTTTTCTCGGCCAAGGCCGACGAGGCCGAAACCGATTTCGAGATGCAGGATTTAGAGAGCATTTTGGACGATATGCTGACGCTGGGCATCATGGAAAACCGCCTCCTGTGGCATTACCGCAGCGAGCACGAGAGCCTGATCGCGTTTTCCAACGCCAAGTATTATGACAACCGGCTCATCACCTTTCCCTCACCCGACGACGTCAAGAGCCGCGTCCAATTCCGCAAGGTGGACGGCGTGTACGAGCGCGGTTCGACGCGCACCAACCCTAGGGAAGCCGAGGCGGTCGTCGACGAGCTGTTCGCCTGTCTAAGGCACCCCGAAAAATCCCGGCAGAGCTACGGCGTCGTGACCTTCAACGTCAACCAGCAGACGCTGATCGAGGACATGATCGACAAGCGTCTCGCCAAGGAACCGTCCTTTGAGAAATTTTTTAACGGCGGCGACAGCCCGGTGTTTGTCAAAAATATCGAGAGCGTGCAGGGCGACGAGCGGGACGTCATCTTCTTTTCGGTGACCTACGGCCTCGACAGAGAGGGCAAGATGACGGTCAACTTCGGCCCGGTCAACCGCGAGGGCGGCTGGCGGCGGCTCAACGTCGCGATCACGCGCGCCTGCAAGCGCATCGTCGTCTTTTCGACCGTTACGCCCGACAGGATCGACGTGTCCCGAACCGCCGCCAAGGGCGTCAAGGGCTTAAAGGACTTTATGAATTACGCCGTCAACTGCCGCACTTATTTTAAACGCGCCGACGAGGGGACGGCCGAGTCCGAGCTTGTCAGGAGCGTGGCCAAGGCCCTGACGGACGCCGGGTATCGGGCGGGCGCCAATACGGGGCGCAGCGACAACAAGATCGACGTGGCCGTGCAGGACGACAACGGCAACTATATATTGGGCGTTTTGTGCGACACGAAAAACGCGGCGCTGTCCGGCGTTCGCGACCGCGAATACGGCAGGGAGAGCGTCTTAAAGCGTTTGGGCTGGAAGCTGACCCGGGTATACGCGCTGGAGTGGTGGCAGAATCCCAAGGAGGAGACCCGGCGGCTGCTTGGTATTTTGGCGGGCGGCGCGGTCGAAAACACGGGCGAGACCGCCGAGGCGATCACCCGCGAATTGCGGGAGGCGCAGCGGGAAATCGCCTTCGATCCGGCCGTAAAGCCGCCGGTCCGCGAATATGCCCGCGCCGACCTGCCGCAAAACACGCCCGACAATTTTTATCTCTACAACAACGCCGGACTCATCGCCGAGCAGGTGCGGCGGGTGGTCGCGGTCGAGGGGCCCGTGGCACGGCCGCGCCTGCACAAGACGATCGCGGAGGCGTGGGGCATCCGGCGCATGACGCAAAAGTTTACCGAATATCTCGATCACCTGATAAAGCGGCAGAAATTTTTTATCGGCATGACCCAAGGCGTCGGCTTTTTAAGCGTCAATCGGGAGCAGGCCGATATCAAGTATTATCGGGTTCCCTCCGACCGAAAGGCGGACGAAATTTCCAAGGAGGAATACGCGGCGGCGGCGTATTATATCATGCAAAACGCGCTCAGCATCGGGCAGGCGGATTTGGTGCGCGAGACGGCCAAGCTGTTTGGCTTTATTAAAACGCCCACGGCCGAGATACGCATCCACTACGCGCTATCCCTGCTCACCGCGCAGGGCAGGATCCGTAGCGAAGGCGAGCTCTACAAGCTAAAAACAGGATAGGAGAAGCAGTTTTTATGTGGAAGTGCGAAACGTGCGGCCGAAGCTTTCGGGCGGAGCATCAGCATCATTTTTGCGGCGGAGCCGAGAGCATCGACCGTTATATCGAGGCGCGGGACGGGAGCGTCCGCGCGGCGCTCATCAGGGTGCGCGAGGTCATTCGCGCGGCGGCGCCCGAGGCTAAGGAAAAAATATCCTGGCAAATGCCCACATTTTGGCAGGGCGAAAATCTGATTCACTTTGCCCCGCATAAAAACCACTTGGGGATCTATCCCGGGGATTTGACCGATTCGCCGTTTGCCGAGAGATTGTCCGGCTGTCAAACCGCCAAAGGGACGATTCGGTTCCCCTACGATAAAATCGACTATGACTTGATTGCCGATATTGTTAAATGGCGGGTCGGCGCAGCGGCAAAAAAGGGAAAGACAAAGTAGAACAGGTCAAAACAAAAGCGGAAGCGCTAAAGGAGAAACAGCTTATGGCAAGTAAAGGCGGCAGATCGGGCGGCGGGGGCGGCTCACGCTCCTCCTCGGGCGGGTCGCGCTCGTCCTTTGGGGGCGGCTCACGCTCGTCCTTCGGGGGCGGGTCGCGCTCGTCCTATTCCTCCCCGTTCAAGGGCAGCAGACCCTCCGCGGGCACCCGGCCCTCGGGCGCGGGACCCGGCCGCACGGGCAACAGCCCCGCGTTCGGTTCCGGCCGTCCCTCGCGGTCCCCGGGACATTCGTACCGACCGCCCAACCGACCCTATCATCCGTCGCACCACGGCGGGACGGGTCATTTTGTCGGCGGCATCATCGTGGGCAACATGATGGGACAGCACATAAGCCGCGGCAGCGGGGACACGTACAACAACTATTATTACGGCGACGGCGCGGAGCCGGGCGGCTACCAAAACGGCAACGCGGCCGCGCCTCCGCCGCAAAAGCAGGTCGGATATTGCGAATATTGCGGCACGCCCTATCCGATCGGCGAGACGCTCACCTGCCCGGGCTGCAACAGCCCGCTGCCGCAGCAGGCCGCCTCCGCCGCCAATCCCTACGCGTTTCAAGAGCAGGGCAACGGAGGCTACGCCGCGCCCAACTACAACAATTACGGCGCGGGCGGGGGCAGTTACGGCTGTGCGCAGGCCCCGGCCAAGGCGAAAACAAGCGGCAAAAAAATCGCGGGCGTCGTGGCGGGCGTCGTCGCGGCGGTCGTTTTTTTGATCGTCATGATCAACATTCTCGATTGCGCCGACGGACGCAAAACGTACAACAGCGCCGTGGGGGACCGCAATACGACGGAATGGTTTGAATTTACGGTGAACGAGTACGAGATGTGGGAGGATGCTTACAGCCGGGGACGGGAAACCTATCGGATCGACGACAACGCCGCCCTCATCATTGTCGATGTGACCATCAAAAACACGTGCGGCGAACCGTTGTATATTTTGAGCGACGACTTTGTTTTATTCCTCAACGGCGAGACCGAGGAATGGCAGGAGCCGGTGACCGACGCCGAGGAATACGGCAAGTATTTCAATGTAGGCGGGCTTCGGATGTTTCCCTTTTCTTATGACAGATACGACGACATGACCTATTACGAAATGGCCGTCGGACAGACGCTGGCCGGCCGCTTTGTCTATACGGTCGAAAAACCCGTACATTCCGCGCTGTTCAACTTTGTCGAGGTCTATGAGGATGAGGACAGCTACGGCGGCGTATCCTTGGGCGATTCGTTTAACGTACGGCTGTTTTAGGGAGAAAAGGGAGCGGGCAAATCATGCATTATACGGAGTGACAAAGAGTGAGGTTCAGACGGGCAACAGTTGTTTTGCCGCCGAAAGGAATGTATATGGACATACATGACTGAGGCGGCAAGACAAACGTAGCCCGTATCAACCCACTATCTGTCACTCCGGGGAGAAAAACTAATGAATGACGATCTGTTTACCGGGGAGATATCGCAGGGCGAAGCCGCGCCGCCCCCCAAGGACGGCAAGACGGCGCGCGTCCTAAAAATCATCGGGGCGTTTGTCTATCCGGCCGCCGTCGGGGGCGCGTTTGCGCTGACCGTCATCGCGACGGACGGGCTCGATGTGGCGGTCATCTTTCCCGTGATCCTCCTGTACGGGCTTTCCGCCGCGGCCTTTATGGAAGAATTTATGTTTCTTGCGCGGGGTCGGCGGTATGCGTTTCTCAACCTGATCCAAAAAGTGACCAAGCATCCGTTTTTTGTCTATCTGATTCACGCGGTCATGACGCTGTTGCCCTTCGGTTTGTTGGCGGTTTCTTACGCTATCGGCCTGTCGTTTAGTTAACCGCGTATAGATTACAGTATTTTCCATATACTAGCCGCACGCGAGGTACTTGCGGCGGAGGAAAATACAAGCGATGAACGCGATCGTTTTAGCGGGCGGATTCGGGTCAAGGCTGATGCCGCTGACGGCCAAAACACCCAAGCCCATGCTGGAGGTGGCCAATTATCCCATGCTCGGGTACGCGGCGGCGCAGCTTTCCCACTTCGGGATCGGCGACGTCGTCTATACCCTCGGCTATATGCCCGATCGGATTCGGGCGTACGCGGACGGGTTTAGCGGGCTTTCGGCGCGGTATTCGGTAGAAGAGCGGCCGCTGGGGACGGCGGGGGGCGTCAAGGCGGCCGAGGCCATGCTGGACAAACGGTTTTACGTCGTCAGCGGCGACGCGCTGTCCGACGTCGATCTGGGCGCAATGGCCGCGGCGCACAAGAGGCGGGGCGCGGCCGTCACAATGGCGCTCACCACCGTAAAAAATCCCACGCTTTACGGCGTCGCGGCGATCGACGGCGACGACCGCGTCGTCGGTTTTGTCGAAAAACCCTCGGACGGTCGGTACGGCAACCTGGTCAACACCGGCATCTATCTCATCGAAAGAGAGGCGCTCGACCGGATTCCCCGGGATACGATGTTCGACTTTTCGCGCGATCTGTTTCCGCGGCTGGTGGCGGACGGGCTTTTATACGCGTACCTGCATGACGGCTACTGGAGCGACATCGGGGATAAAAACAGTTATTTCGCGGCCAACCATTTCATGAAAGAGGGCGGCTTTTATGCCCGCGCGGCAAACGCTTGGGACGGGCGGTTCGGCTCCTCGCTCAAAGCGGGCAGTCTGGTTTCCGACCGGGCGGTGACGGTGGGGCGTTTTGCCGACTGCGTGATCGGCGCGGACTGCGTCATCGCATCCTCCGCCGATATAAGCGAATGCGTCGTCACGGCGGGCGCAACGGTCAAGGGTCGGTTTGCGCGCTGCATCATAGGGCGCGATTATGTCGTGCCGATCGACGCCGCGCCGCCCATTCAAAATCCAAGGAGCCGACCTGCACTTGACTTATCCCCCCTTGATACCGTATAATAGATACAGCCAAGGCATAAAAATACCGATTGCCGCGCGGCAGGGGACACATGGCCGACAGCGAAAAGAAGACATTTTATAAAAGGCTTGTAAGCGCCAATTATCGGCAGGTTCTGCTGGTATTCGGCGCGTTTGCCATTATGACGCTGGTCTGCGGGATCTATGTCGGCCGGATCGTTTCCAAGCAGATGTACGATCTTTCCGAACAGACTGTCAAGACCATGCAGACCTCGGTCACCGATGCCCTAAACAGTGCGGGGCTCCTGTTTTCGGACGTGGTACGGACGGGCGAAGGCCTGATCGGCGAGGAACAGAGCGACGCGCAGATCCGCGCCGACGTCTTGGAGTATCTAAAGAGCGTCCAAGAATTTTACGCAAAAGAAAATTCGCCGCTCCCCGAATTTATGACGGTCTACGGCTATGTCCGGGGCGCGTTTTTGGACGGCTCCGGCTGGGAACCGCCCGACTCGTACGACGCGCGGGCGCGTGTCTGGTACAAGGGCGCGGTGGAGGGCAATGCCGGAAACCTCTATTTTTCCGAGCCGTATCTGGACGCCGAGACCAACGATATGTGCATCAGCTTTTCCCGCGCCCTTGTGCCCGAAAACGGCGTCGTCGGCGCGTACGACGTTTTGGGTATCGACCTCGACCTGTCCCGAATCACCGCCTACATAAAGCAACAGCACGAGGCGGGCAAGCGGTACGGCGTTCTTTTGAGCGACCGCTTCACCTTTGCCGCGCATCCCGTGTCCGATTTTGAGGGCAAAAACATGGCCGAATGCGGCGGCCGGTACGGCATGATCCAAGAGAGGCTACAGGCGGGGGAGCCGGTTTCGGCGTTGCGGTTTACGGATCACGACGGGACGGACAGCATCGCTTTTTTCAGAAAGCTGTTTGAGGAAAACAACTGGAACATCGGCATCATCACGACGCGCGCCGAATATATCGCGCCCCTGACCCAACTGATTGTCGTCATCAGTCTGGTCGGCTTTGCGCTGGCGGTCGGCCTAAGTATGCTGATCGTCCGGGCGCGGGTGCAAAAAATGCGCGCCGACGAGGAGAGCCACAGCAAGAGCAGCTTTTTGGCGCGGATGAGCCACGAGATGCGCACCCCGATGAACGCCGTTATCGGCATGACCGAAATCGCGAAAAGCACCGACGATTCCGAAAAGCTCCGCTATTGTATGCAGCGGATAGCCGAGGCCTCGCATCACCTATTGGGCATCATCAACGACGTTTTGGATATGTCCAAGATCGAGGCGGGCAAGCTGGAGCTGTTGGAGGAGGACTTTGTCCTAAGCGAGCTTATTCGGTACGCCGAGACGGTAAACGGCGTCAAAATGGCGGAGAAAAAGCAGGCTTTCACAATCAAGGTGGACGAGGACGTGCCCGAAGCGATCGTGACCGACAAACAAAGGCTGGCGCAGGTTATCACCAATCTATTGTCCAACGCCTGCAAATTTACCCCCGAGGGCGGCCATATATCGTTGCTTGTCCATGCGTTGGAGCGGGACGAGGGCGCCGTCAAACTAAAATTCGAGGTCATCGACGACGGGATCGGCATCTCGCAGGAAAATCAAGCCAAGCTGTTCCGCTCGTTCGAGCAGGCCGACGGCAGTATTTCGCGCAAGTACGGCGGGACGGGACTGGGGCTTGCCATCACCAAAAACATTGTCGAGCTCATGCACGGCGAGGTCGCGCTCGATTCGCAGGAGGGCAAGGGCTCTAACTTCTCGTTTACCGTACTGGCCAAGGTCGGAAAGGCCCGCGCCGCCGCGCCGGGCGCCGTGACGGACGCCGACCCCGCGCCGCCCGAAAGGCCGATGTTCGCGGGGCTGTGCATCCTCCTGGCCGAGGACGTCGAGATCAACCGCGAGATACTCATCACCCTGCTGGCGGATACGGACATTCAAATCGACTGCGCCGAAAAGGGTCGGGTCGCCGTCGATCTGTTTGCCGCCGATCCCATGCGGTACGACCTGATATTTATGGATATCCATATGCCCGAAATGGACGGATACGAGGCCACAAAAGCGATCCGAAGCCTCGACATCCCTTGGGCAAAACGCGTGCCGATCGTCGCCATGACCGCCAATGTCTTTAAAGAGGACATCGAGCGGTGCCTTGCCGCCGGAATGAACGACCATACCGGCAAGCCGCTGGAAATCGGCGACGTCATCCATAAGATCCGACACTATACAAAAACCGTCAAAAAACACGACCCCGACAACAAAGCAAAA
>JAIRRW010000025.1 GCA_031255775.1 Clostridiales bacterium | reverse complement strand
CACCTCCCGCCGCGCGTATATCGGTATAGCACGTGTAAGTATAACATATATACAGGTAAAATGCCAACTCTTTTTGGCCGCCCTGCGCGAAAATATTGACCAACCAAGCCGTTTGGGCGCGGGCAAAGTTCAGAGCGGTTCGGTACAAACGCAGCCCGTATCAACCCACTATTTGCTCATGATTTACCCACTTTACCCACGCCGCGACCGACAAAATCGCTTGACAGCCCGACCGAAAAAATGCTATATTTAGGTCGTTAGCCGCAGTGCTGTTGCGGCGTCGTCAAAATCGCTTGCTCGGCAGAAAAACCATTAAAATAGAGTGATTTAGGGGAACCGATCCATAGGGATAGCGAAGGAGAATCCGGCTGTCGCGGCGGCGGCGGATAGTTGTTTATTATATGCTTAAAGTTTTAGCCAAGAGTATCAAACAGTACAAGCGCGACACGGTATTGACGCCGCTCTTTGTCCTTTTAGAGACCGTTTTAGAGGTCTTTATTCCGTTTTTAATGGCCATGATCGTTGACAACGGCGGCCTAAAGGACGGCGGCACGGTCGACGTGACCTATATTTTGACCGTGGGCGCGATCCTCGTGGGCGTGGCGGCCATTTCGCTGCTGTTCGGCGTGCTGTCCGGACGTTTTTCGGCAAGGGCGAGCGCGGGCTATGCCAAAAACCTCCGGCAGGATATGTTTTCGCGTATTCAGGGCTTTTCGTTTTCCAACATCGACAAATTTTCGGCGTCCAGCCTCATCACCCGCATGACCACCGACGTCACCTTTGTCCAGATGGCCTTTATGATGATCACCCGCATTTTTGTGCGCGCGCCCATGATGGTCATCTTTTCGATGATCATGGCGTTTACCATCAATTGGCAGCTGGCGCTGATCTTTATGGCCGTGCTCCCGTTCCTGATCGGCGGGCTTGCGCTCATCATCAAATTCGCGTATCCGCTGTTTAAGCGCATCTTTAAGAAATACGACAAAATGAACGACGTCGTGCAAGAAAACCTGCACGGCATCCGCGTCGTCAAGTCCTTTGTGCGCGAGGCGCACGAGATCGACAAATTTCAGCGCGTGTCCGACGACATCAATCGCGATTTTAGCCGTGCCGGACGGCTTTTGGCGCTCAATTCGCCCCTCATGCAGCTGTGCGTGTATGCCGTCAAGCTGTTGATCTGCTGGTTCGGCGCCCGACTCATCGTCTCCACCTATGAGACCGCCATGACGACCGGGCAGCTGATGGGCATATTTACCTACGCCATTCAAATTTTGATGAGCCTGATGCTGCTGTCCATGATCCTCGTGATGATCACCATGTCCCGCGAATCCGCCGCCCGCGTCGCCGAGATTTTGTCGGAGGAGAGCGACATCCAAAATCCCGAAAACCCCGTGACCGAGGTCAAAAACGGATCGGTGTCCTTTAAGGGCGTCAGCTTTGGGTATCCGGGCAACGTCGAAAATCCGGCGTTAAGGACGGTCGATCTCGACATCGCCGCCGGTGAGACCGTGGGCATATTGGGCGGGACGGGCAGCGCCAAATCGACGCTGGTTCAGCTGATTCCGCGGCTGTACGACACCACCGAGGGCGTCGTGACCGTGGGCGGCGTGGACGTGCGCGCCTATGACCTCGACACGCTGAGAAACAGCGTCGCCATGGTTTTGCAAAAGAACGTGCTCTTCGGGGGGACCGTCAGGGAGAACCTCCGATGGGGCAACAAGGACGCGACCGACGGGGAGCTGGCCGCGGCCTGCGAGATCGCCTGCGCCGACGGCTTTATCAACGAGTTTCCCCTCAAATACGACCATCGGATCGAGCAGGGCGGCGCCAACGTGTCGGGCGGGCAAAAGCAGCGGCTGTGTATCGCGCGCGCGATCCTAAAAAAGCCCGACATTTTGATTTTAGACGATTCGACCAGCGCCGTGGACACCAAGACCGACAGCCGGATCCGCAAGGGGCTAAGGGAGAGCCTGCCCGGCACGACCAAGCTCATCATCGCCCAGCGCGCGGCCTCGGTCGAGGACGCCGACAAAATCGTCGTCATGGACGGGGGGCGGATCGTCGCGGTCGGCCGTCACGACGACCTTTTAGAGACCTGCGACATCTACCGCGACGTTTATACCTCGCAAAAAAAGGGAGGGGGCGACTTCGATGCCGAAAGCTAAAAGAGAAAAAAAGCCGAAGGCCCCCGGCCCCTCCGTGGGCAAGGTGGCGGGACGCCTGCTGTCCTATTATTTTAAATTCTATCCCGTCAAAACCGTCTTTTTGTTTGTGACGGTTTTGCTGGGCGCACTCGGAAACGTCGTCGGCATGGCGTATATCGGCGTGGTCGTCGACCAATACGTCGTCCCCATGCTCAGGCCGCCCTACCCGGATTTGTGGGGCGGGCTGGCGGTATCGATGGGCGTCATGGTCGGCGTGTACGCCGTCGGGATATTTTCGACCTTTCTCGCTACCCGGCTGGCCGTCACGGTGGGGCAGGCCATTCAAAAAAAGATTCGCGACCAGCTGTTTTCGCATATGCAGTCGCTGCCCGTCCGCTATTTCGATACGCACAACCACGGCGACATCATGAGCGTCTACACCAACGACGTCGACGCCCTAAGAGAGATGCTGTCCACCAGCGTGCCGCAGCTGTTTAACTCGTTGATATCCATGATCACCATCTTTGTCGCCATGGTCACGCTCAACATTTTTATCACGCTGTTTGTCCTCCTTATGCTGGCCGTCATGCTGCTGTCCGTCCGCAAGGTCGGCGGGGGCAGCGCCAAGTATTTTATGATGCAGCAGGGCAAGATCGGGCAGGTCAACGGCTATATCGAGGAGCTGATTCACGGCCAGCGGGTGGTCAAGGTGTTCTGTCACGAGGCGGAGGCCAACGCGGCCTTTTCCAAGCTCAACGAGGAGCTTTGCGCCTCCACCACCAAGGCTAACTCCTACGCCAATATCCTCATGCCCATCATCAACAACGTCGGCAACCTTCAGTACGGCCTCATCGCGGTCATCGGCGGGATATTTGCCTTTTTTGGCATCGGCAACATAACGGCCGGCCTCATCGCGCAGTTTTTACAGTTTTCCAAGGGCTTTACCAACCCCATCGGCCAGGTCGCGCAGCAGATCAACGCGGTCGCCATGGCCATGGCGGGGGCGCGCCGCGTGTTCGCGCTGATGGACGAGACCCCCGAGGAGGATCACGGCTATGTCACGCTGGTCAATGCCCGGGAGGAAAACGGCGTTTTGGTCGAAGCCCGCGAGCGCACGGGCATTTGGGCGTGGCGTCACCCGCATCGCGACGGCTCCCTGACCTATACGCGCCTAAGGGGCGAGGTTCGGATGTTCGACGTCGACTTCGGCTACAACCCCGATAAGCTCGTCCTAAAAAATATTTCGCTGTTTGCCGAGCCCGGACAAAAAATCGCCTTTGTCGGCGCGACGGGCGCGGGCAAGACGACCGTTACCAACCTGATCAATCGGTTTTACGACATCGCCGACGGCAAGATCCGCTATGACAACATCAATATCAACAAGCTCAAAAAGAGCGACCTAAGGCGCTCTCTGGGCGTGGTTTTACAGGATACGCACCTCTTTACCGATACCATTCTCGAAAACATCCGTTACGGCAGGCTGGACGCCACCGACGAGGAGGTCTACGCGGCCGGGCGGCTCGCCAACGCCGACGGCTTTATCCAAAACCTTAAGGACGGCTACCGTACCGTGATACAGGGCGACGGCGCCGGACTCTCGCAGGGGCAAAAACAGCTGATCGCCATCGCGCGCGCGGCCGTGGCCGATCCGCCGGTCATGATTTTGGACGAGGCGACTTCCAGCATCGACACCCGCACCGAGGCCATCGTGCAGGCGGGCATGGACTCGCTCATGCAGGGGCGCACCGTCTTTGTCATCGCGCACCGCCTGTCCACCATCCAAAACGCGGACGTCATCATGGTCTTAGAGCGGGGCGAGATCATCGAGCGCGGCAGCCATGATCGGCTGATCGAACAAAAGGGACGGTATTATCAGCTCTATACCGGGAAATTTTCGTAACAAAAGCCTGTTCTAATTTTTTTCACATATGGCAGGGGGAGGGGAATGATGAACAAAACCTGTAACAGCTGCGGCGCGGCGCTTGCCGAGGGACAGCGGTTTTGCAAGCTGTGCGGCGCCGCCGCCGTGCGGGAGGCCGTGCCGCTCCCTGCGCCGTCCGTGACCGACGGCAACCGGGAGTCCGTGCCGATCCCTGCGCCGCCCGTGACCGACGGCAGCGCGAAAAAGCCGGGGAAGGCGCGCGCCATGATCCATATGATCAAGTCGGCCTTTGTCGCGGCCGTTATGCTGACGGTGTTCGGCCTGTCCTTTTTGCCGGTTTTGTCCGGCGAGTCCGACGCCTTGGGGTATCAAGTCGGCACGATCGAGTATACGACCCTCGACCTCATCGAAGCGATGCTGGGCGGGCCGCGCGATCTGGATCAAGAAACCGAGGCTCTGGAGGCTTATATCGAGCTGCGGCAGCCCCTTTCGACCGATGGCTGGACGGCGTTCGAGCGGGAGGCGTACGCCCGTGAGATCATAAAGGACTATAACCTTTTAAAACTCATTTACACAGAGGATGTTTTGGATGCCGCGCCGTTTACCCTGCGCTTTGAGCTGACCTTTTATCTCGTCCAAGGGCTGCTCCTGATGCTGGGTTCGCTGGCCGCCGCGATCGCGGCACTCATTACGGCAGGGTATTCGACCGTCAGGTTCGCCACCGGCGACTACCAATACCACACGCGCAAAAAGGATTTGGCCAAGTGGCTGCTGCCCGCCTTTTTCGCGCTGGGCTTTTTGGCGATCCCCTTTATTGCGGACGGCGCGCTTGCCGCGGCGTATCTTTCGTGTATGATTTTGACCGGCGCCGCCATGGCCGTCATCTTTACCTTTGAGGGGATTTGGAACTTGATCGAAGCATACAGGGGAAAGCGCCCCGAGCAAGTCGTGAGAGAGGACAAGGCCCAGTCGCTCAAAAGGATCAAAAACCGGGTGGCCGCCGCTGTGTCGGCGACGCTGATCTTGATGCTGGCGTTGGTTTTTCCGTCCACGGCCATGGTCAAAAATGTCAAAACGGACGCCGAATCCGAGTCGGTGCAAAAAGAACGGATCGACGCCTACGAAAATTTCGGATTGATCGACCTGTTTATCCAATATAAGGGCGATGACGACGCCTATAAGCCGGGTTCGCAGGCGCTGGGCGACTATCTAAAGCAATATCCGACGGCGGAGGCGCTTCCGGTTCAGGCCTTGTTCTTTTTCTCGGACAGCGGCCCGGTCTTTGCCGGGGGCATGGCGGCGCTCGGCGTTTTTACCTGTATCCTGTACCTCGCCATGACGGGATTCCTCGCCGCCGCCATGCTGTTTATCCTAAAGGGCGTGCTGAGCCGACAGACAAAAAGCACCCGGCTTTTCCACATTCTGATCGCCTCTGCGTCCCTGGTTCTTTTGGTTCTGCCCGCCGCCTTCGTCCTAAGCCTAAACGGCGTCCTGGCGACCTTTGGGGTAAACGAGACCTTTTATATGTCCTTGGGCGCGGCGCCCGTCGTCTCGCTGATCCTGTCGCTCCTCGCCCTGGGACAAAATCT
>JAIRRW010000093.1 GCA_031255775.1 Clostridiales bacterium | reverse complement strand
CGATTATACTCTCGCGGAAACACGACTTAAATCATTCAAATTTTACCAGCGGCCGAACCAGCGCAATCTTATTGCGTTCGAGCTGCTGTGTGCCGCCCTTTTCGTCCTCGAAAAAAAGCAGGCTTTCGGTGACCGAAACCAGGGTCCCCGCCAACGTCTTCCGCCCCATGAGCGGGGCGTACAGCTTGATCTCCACGCCTTTGCCGTAGTTCCTCTCATAGTCGCGCGGGGTCTTAAACGGCCTGTCGAGGCCGGGCGACGAGACGTTTAAGGTATACGGCTTGCCGGAAGAAGGGTCCATTTCGTCCAAAATCGGGTCGATCGCGTAGTGGACGCGCTCGCAGTCGTCCAAGCTCACCCCGCCGGGCAGCCTGTCGATATAGACCGTCAAGACCGACGCGCCGTTTTTGTCGGTCAATTCGACTTCGACGATCTCGCAGCCCTCGGCGGCCACACGCGCGTCGATTGCGTCCCGTATCCGATTTTTATCCATCATGATTCGGTCAAACGCCTCCCCCGTTTTTTCGGCGCGGATCCCGCCCTCAAAAAACGAGAGCGGACATCTCTGTCCACTCCCAAAATCTCAGCTATTCTCACGCAATCACAGTATACCACAAGTATGCGCGGTACGCAAGCGTTTTACGGGTCGTATTTCCGCAAGATTTTGATCGGTCGGTTTTTGATCTTTTTGCGCCTGTTTAGGCGGTCTGCTTGCTCCCGACAAAGGCCGCCAGCCGCTTAAAAACCTCGGCGGTCGCCAAGCAATCGTAAATGGCTCGGTGCGCGCGCTCGTTGGTCAGGCCGAAATGCTTGACGACCGTGTCGAGCTTGAAATTGGGCAGGCCTCTTAAGTAACGCTGCGCCAGCGCCAGCGTGTCCTCGCGCGCGTTGTCCAGCCGGATGCAGTGCGGCTTGCCGGCGGCGTTCAAAAAGGTGATATCGAAGGCCACGTTATGGCCGACCAGAATACTGCCGTCCACAAACTTGTAAAAGTCCGCAATCGCCTTGTCGATGGTGGGCGCCCCCGTGACCTCGGCATCGGTGATCCCCGTCAGCTCCGTGGTCTTTTGCTGAATGGGCTCTAAGGGGTCGACAAAGGTCGAAAAGGTCTCGGTCATGACGCCGTCCACCATCTTGACGCCGCCGATCTCGATGATCTTGGCCGAGCGGGCGTCGAGGCCGGTCGTCTCGACGTCGATGATACAAAAGGTCTTGCCCAAAAGATAGGGCGGCGTCTCCGCCTCCCCGCCGAAAAGATCGAGCTGCGCCGCGGACACATAGGGCAGGGGCTTGACCGTTTCGTACCGCTCGGGCACCAGGCGGACGATCCGATTTTCCTTCATGTCCTTGGGGAGCTGACAGAGCGAGATCTGCCGCGCAAAAAAGTCCAGGCTAAGCTCGCCCTTGTACGTGCTTTGCTTGACCTCGCCCTTTAAGACGACGTCCTTGCCGTTGAGCGGCGTTAGGTCGCGCTCGGCGTATTTTTTCCCGGGGAAAAACAGGCATTTCATTTCGCCGGTGAGGTCGCTTAGCGTAAATTTATAAAAGGGCTTCCCCTCGGCCTCGGCCTCCTTCGGGCGGGACTTGAGCGCGGTCATCCCCCCCACCTTTCCGGCGATCACGATGCCCGGCCCCTGTTTTTTGCAATCGGCGATGTACTTGGCCTTGTCGTAGACGATGGGGCCGATAAATTCCTCCACCATTTCGGGCGTGATAAAGCGTCCCGACTCGTCCTCCAAAACATACAGCGGCGTATCGGTCAGATAGGCGTCGATGCTGTCGAATGCCGATTCGCTGGCCACCGGCTCGAGGGAGAAAACGATCTTTTCGCAATAATGATCGTTGATCTCGCCCTGAAACAGCGCGAGAAGCCCCCGCGCGGCGATCGATTGACAAACCGATTCCTCGGCGCGCAAAACCGCCCGAACGGTCCCGTCCCCGTCCTTGGAAAAGCGGAGGTCGTCGGCAAACACATAGGGGGCGATGGTCGGATATTTTTCGAAAAACCGAATCATCCGCGCCTTAAAAAACTGCTCGTCAAAATGGCTCATGGTAAAATGCACTTCCACACGCGCCCGGCTCCGCACGATGCCGCGGACGATCTCGGTCAGCTCCGCCCGATTGGCCTTTATCTCCGCCTGCTTGTCCTCGGGATAGACAAAATGAATACTGATATACTGCGCGGGGATATGCACCTCCGCGCCCGAAAATTTGCAGTACGAAAAGCGCCCCTTGGTCGCCTCGTTAAATTGTATTAAAAGCTCACATTCTTTCATCGTACGTTTCTATCAATGCCATCAATTCGCGGGCGGCGTCCTTGGGGTCGATCCGCTTGACGACCTCGCCCCGAACAAACAACACGGCCTGCCCTTCGCCCCCGCCGCAAACGCCCAAATCCGCGTGCTTCGCTTCGCCCGGCCCGTTGACCGCGCAGCCCATGACCGCCACCTTTAGGGGGCGTTTGATGTGCGCCGTGCGCCGCTCGATCTCCTCGGCAAGCGCGTTGAGATCAAACCTACAGCGCGCGCAGGTCGGGCAGGAAATGACTTCGCAATAGGCCGTATCGACGCCCGCCGCCCGCAAAATCGCGCGGCCCGCCCCGATCTCGCGCACGGGATCGCCCGACAGGGACACCCGCAGCGTGTCCCCGATGCCGTCCAACAACAGCGCGCCCAAGCCCACGGCCGACTTTAGGAGGCCGGAAGCATAGGCGCCGCTTTCGGTCACGCCCAAGTGGAGCGGATAGTCGCAGACCCCACGGAGATACCGATAGGTGTCCACGGTCAGCTTGACGGAGCTTGCCTTGGCGGATAGGACGGTATCGGTAAACCCCGCTTTTTCCAATAGCCGCGCCCCCTTTAGGGCGCTCTCCGCCAGCGCCCTGTCCGAATAGCCGTATTTGTCCAGCATATCCCTTTCGATCGAGCCGCTGTTGACGCCCACGCGCACTGCGGTACCGTTTGCCTTACAGGCCGCCGCGATCTCGCGCACCCCGGCCTCGCCGCCGACGTTGCCGGGATTGAACCGCACCTTGGAAAACCCGGCATCGGCGGCCGCGACCGCCAGCCGGTAATCAAACTGGATGTCGGCGGACAACGGACCCCGGCTCGCCTTGACCAGCTTTTTGCAGACCGCTATATCGGCCGTGTCCCGAACGGCAAGGCGCACCAGGTCGCATCCGGCGTCAAACAGCGCCCCGACCTGCCGAAGGGTCGCGTCAAAATCGGCCGTATCGGTGTTGGTCATCGACTGCACCGATATGGGATTGCCGCCGCCTATGGATAGCGTCCCCGCCTTGACCGTCCTTGTCACCCGTTTGTCCCCCTCAGCCGCGCCACCGCAAAACCAGCCCGATAATATCCACCGCGATGACAAATCCAAACAGCAGCAACAGGCCGACCGTATGGATCATGCTTTCGACATTGCGGTTGACGGGCTTTTTCCGGATCCATTCGACCGCCGTAAACACCGCCTTCGAGCCGTCCAGCGCCGGAATGGGCAGGAGGTTGAATATCCCCAGATTGCTGGCAATCAGCGGCAGCAGCAGCAGAATGTTCCGCCAGTCCATCATACTGACCTCGGCCATGGCGGTGACGGTGCCGATGGGGCCGCTGATCTCCGTGACCGGGACGCGGCCTGTTATCATTTTACCAAAAGCGCCGATGATTGTCCAGCTGAGCTTTCCGGCAAAGGGGACGCACCACTTGACCGCGTCCAAAAAACTGCCGCTGTGGCTGCGCATGACCTCCTCTTGCTGAAAGCCGAAGCCGTCGTATGTCCGCTCTTCCCCGTTTTTATCGGTATAGACAATGACCTGTTTTTTGGCGCGAACGCTCCGCTCCCGCCCGTCCCGCAAAACCAAAAACTCACAGCTGTCGCCCAGCTCATACCCGGCGAGCAGCTCGCTGTAGTGGTGCATCACGCCGATACGCTTGCCGTCGAGGCCGATAATCTCGTCCCCGACCCTGATCTCGGCGTTATAAAAGTCCCCGCCCGAATTTTTGTACACTTCGCCGATGACCGGCGTTTGATACCCTGCGGCGAGGATAAAAATAAACGAAAATACGACGGCCGAAACAAGGTTAAAGACCCCGCCCGCGACAAGGACGAGGATGCGCTTCCAGGGCTTTTCGGCAACAAACGAGCGGGAAATCGGTATTTCGGTCACGTCCGGCACGGCCTCCGCGCCGTCTGCCGCCCCGCTCACGGGCGGCGCGGTCTTTGCCGCGTCCGCCAGTCCCGCCTCGTCCTCAAACGCGCAATAGCCGCCTAAGGGAATCGCCCGCAGGGTAAACTTTTCGCCGGACTTTTTGCCGATCCTTTGCAGGAGCTTGGGGCCGAAGCCCACCGAAAACTCGTTGATCTTGAATTTGAGCAGCTTGCCCGCGAGATAATGGCCCAGCTCGTGAATGACGACCATCACCAGCAGGATCACGATTGCCAACAGGATATAGGAAATAAAAATCAGTGGTTCCATGTTTTGATCGTCCTCTTTTTATGCGTCAATAAAATGGGTCTGGGTCGTGTTGACACGAGACCTACTCATACGGACGGCGAATCCTTTTGACCGTATCGTCATGCAGCGCCAACACGTCGTCCAGCGTATACTCCGGTGCGATGCGCCCCGTATCTAGCGTATGCCGCACGATCCGTATGATGTCCAAAAAGCCGATTTTTCTCTCTAAAAACAGCGAAACGGCCGCCTCGTTGGCCGCGTTTAAGAGCGCGGGCGCCGTTCCGCCCAGGGCGAGCGCCTCTCTGGCGTAGGCGGGCATCGGGAATAGCGCTTCGTTGGGTCTCTCAAAATGCAGGGTCTTGCCAAAAAGCTCCAGCGTCTTGGCGGGCTCGGCGACGCGCTCGGGATAAAACAGCGCGTAACCGATGGGCAATTCCATGTCGCTTATCCCCAAAACCGCCGAAATATTGCCGTCGGCAAATTCGACCATCGAATGGACGATGCTTTCTCGGTGGAGGATGTAGTCAACCTCCGCCGCGCCAAAGAGCCAGTGCGCCTCGATGAGCTCCAGCCCCTTGTTCATCATGGTCGCGCTGTCCACCGATATTTTTTTTCCCATCGACCAGTTGGGATGAGCCAAGGCCTCTTCGACCGTCACCTTTTGTAGGGCGTCGGTCGATTTGACGTCCCGAAAGGGGCCGCCGCTGGCCGTTAGGATGATGCGGGCGACGTCCCGTATCCGCTCCCCCTTGAGCGCCTGATACACCGCGGAATGCTCGCTGTCCACGGGCAAAATATCGATGCCGTGCGCGCGGGCAAGGTCGGTGATCAGCTTGCCGCAGGCGACCAGCGTCTCCTTGTTGGCCAGCGCGATCCGCTTTTTGGCGCGAATCGCCGCCGCCGTCGAGCGCAGTCCCGCCGCGCCCACGATCGCCGCGACCACAAGGTCGGCGCCCGGCAGCCCCGCCGCCGTTTCGGCGACGTCCGCCCCCGCCGCGGCGTGCGTCCCGGCCGGGACGCCCTCCCTCAGGATTTTATAGGCGTTCTCGTCCGCGATGCCCGCAAAGCTCGGCCGAAACTCGACGGCCTGCTCAAGCAAAAGCCCGACGTTTGAGCCCGCAGTCAGTCCCGCCACAAACAGCTTGTCGGGATGCCGCCGCACGACATTTAGCGTCTGCCGCCCGACCGAGCCGGTGCTTCCGTTGATGACGATCCCGGTCATCAGATAAAAAACGCCGCGATAAAGAGGTAGACATAATCGAATACCCCGGCCAAAATGACGCCGTCTATGCGATCCATAAAGCCGCCGTGCCCCCTTAGCACGGTGCCGAAGTCCTTCATGCCGCAGGCGCGTTTTATATAGGAGGATATCAGATCGCCGATCTGACAAAAGACCGAGGTGCCCAACCCCAAAAGCACAAAATGCAGCGTATTGACGGCCGCGCTATCGGACAGGGCCCCGATGCCCAGCCAGCCGAAATGCGCAAAAAGCAGCAGAACAAGCCCGACGGCAATGCCGCCGAAAAGCCCGCCGATCGCGCCCGAAACGGTTTTTTTGGGGCTGATGGCGGGACAGAGCTTGGGGCCCTTGACCGCCGAGCCCACAAAATACGCCATGGCGTCCGACATGGCCGAGCCGCCGAAGGTCAGGATGACGCCCAGCGCCGCCGGATGCTGAAAGGGGCTCATGACCTCGTAAAAGCTCAGGTAGCTGAGCGAGAGCATATAGACCATAAACACGGTCGGGTACACCATGACAAACAGGGTGGAGATGACGTTATTCATGTTGTATTTTTTGCCGACCATGCAAAACACGATGCAGGCGATAAACATCAGTCCCAAAACGCCGAAAAAGGAGGTGATCCCGCCCCTGCCGACCCGAAACGCGTTGGTCACGGTCATAAACGCCGCAAAGCCGAGCGCCGCGTTTAGGACGACAAAGCCCGACAGCGGCTTGGCAAACCGATGCCCGACCGCGCGGCAGACCTCAAGCCCGGCGATGATCATCAGCCCCAAAATAAAAAAGTCATAAAAAAACCGATGGACAAGAATCCCCAACAGAATCCCGGTACAATAGACGACGGCCAAAATCGCCGCGGTGATGATGCGCTGCTTGAGGCCGCTGTAGAGCTTGCCGCCGTTTGGGGGATCGGGCGCGGAAGAGTCCCCGCCCGAGGCCGGGTCGTTGTCCGCTTGGGGCAGCTCGTCGGGGGCGTTTATGGGCGACCCGTCGGGGCCGTTTATCGGCAAATCCCGATCCGAATCGTTGTTGTCGTCAAAATCGCTCATGTCAACTCATTCTTCCTTCCGTTTCAAACTATCTTAGGGAGTGTTTACCCGACCCGTCATATCCTGCCGAATCGGCGTTCGCGCCGCGAAAATTCGCCGAGGATCGCGTCGACGTCCGCGCGCGAAAAATCCGGCCAGAGCGTATCGGTAAAAAACAATTCGGCGTACGCCGCCTGATAGAGGAGAAAGTTGCTCAACCGCTTTTCTCCCCCTGTCCGGACGATGAGATCGGGATCGGGCATCCCCGCGGTGTACAGCCGCGCCTCGACGGCCGCCCTGTCGATCGGCCCGCCACCCGCCGCCGCCAAATTGGCCGCCCGCACGATCTCGTCCCGGCCGCCGTAGTTTAGCGCGATGTTTAAAACGCCCCTGCTCCGCCCCCGGCTGTCCGCGTCCAGCTTTTTGATGATGTCCACGACGTCGGGCGGAAAATAGGTTTCGTCGCCCATCGCCCGGACATGGATGCCAAGCGCGATAAATTCGCGGAACGTCGTCTTAAAATATCGGCGGATCAGAGAGATCAGCTCCTCGACCTCATCGGGCGGCCGATTGACGTTTTCGGTCGAAAACGCGTATACGGTCACATATTCGACGCCCAGCGAAAACAGATATTTGGCGACGTCGTTTAAGACCTTGACGCCCGCGCGATGCCCGAATTTGCGGGGACGCCCCCGCTTGGCCGCCCAGCGCCCGTTGCCGTCCATGATGAGCGCGATATGCCGGGGCAGGCGTATATCCCCCGTGTTTTTGTCCTCAAACCTCAAGTATCTCGGCTTCCTTGGCTTTGACCATCGCGTCGACCGTCCCCACGGCGCCGTCCAGCATCCTTTGGATCTCCTTTTCAAAGCCCGCCAGATCGTCCTCGGTAATGAGGTTGCTCTTTTTTAACGACCGCATGGTGTCCACGATGTCGCGCCGCTCGTTTCGGAGCGTCACCTTATAATCCTCTCCCGTCTTTTTGACCTGCTTGATGAGGTCGCGCCGCCGCTCCTCGGTCAGCTGCGGAAAGACAAGGCGAATGACCTTGCCGTCGTCCGTCGGCGTAATGCCGACATCCGAGGCGTTGATCGCCTTGACGATTTCCTTGACCATGGAGGCGTCCCAGGGCGAAATCTGCAAGAGCCGCGCCTCGGGCACCACGATGTTGGCCATTTGCCCCACGGGCGTCATCGTCCCGTAATAGTCAACGACGATCTTATCGAGAATATGGGGGTTGGCTCTGCCCGCCCGTATCGTCGAAAGCTCGCCCTTTAAATGGTCGGTCGAAGACATCAGTTCCAGCTCGTACAGGTCAAACGCCTCCTGTACCTCCGCCACGTTAAATACCATAATTCCTCCAAGCCGATCGAATCGGTTTATGCCGTTTATTGGCTGTCGGTCGTGTCTATGCGACCAGTATATCAGAAGTTTTGCGTTTTTTCAACCAAAAACGCCCGGTCGGGAGCAGGCAAATCATGAGTTATACGGAGTGACAAAGAGTGAGGTTCAGACGGGCAACAG
>JAIRRW010000056.1 GCA_031255775.1 Clostridiales bacterium | reverse complement strand
TCGTTGGCTTTGCTGAAATGCTTGTTCCCGAAAAATCCCCTGTAGGCTGACAGCGGGGAGGGGTGTGCCGAGGTGAGCACGAGGTTGCGTCTTTTGTCAATGAAGGCGCCTTTTTTTTGCGCGTAGGCCCCCCAGAGCAGGTATACGATGTTGTTCCGCGCTTCGGCCAGGCGGTGTATGACTGCGTCGGTGAAGGTTTCCCATCCTTTGTTTTGATGTGATCCGGCCTGGTGGGCGCGCACGGTGAGCGTGGCGTTCAGGAGGAGTACCCCCTGGCCGGCCCACCGGGTCAGGTCGCCGTCCGGAGGGGCGGGTTTTTGCAAATCGTCTGCGATCTCCTTAAAAATATTGACCAAGGACGGCGGCAGCTTGATCCCCTTATGCACCGCAAAGGCCATGCCGTTGGCCTGCCCCTCGCCGTGGTAGGGGTCCTGCCCGATGATCAACACCTTTAGTTTGCTCAAGGGCACGGCTTGCAACGCCCGATACATGTCCGCCTTGGGCGGGTAGACGCGCTGCGTCCGATATTCCGCCTCGACCGCGCGCGAAAGGGCGTCGAAATAAGGCTTGTCGTATTCGGGGCGCAAGCGCTCGTCCCAATCGTTTCCGATGACCGTCATGCGAAAAAGAATCCCTCCCGGCAAGGTCTTGCCTTTTAGGATAACATAAATCGACAAGAAAGTCCATATAATTACTTGTGGTTTGACGCTATCGCTCAAATGAAAGCAACGCGTCATTTGAACGAACGCGGCAGCGTCAACCGATAAACCCCACGGCCGACAGCATGACGTCTAAGATCTGCTTGTTCTTGATCGCGTAAAAGCTGATCTTTCCCTGCCGCCGATAGTCCACCGCCCCGATATTTCGGAGGTTTTTGAGCTGATGCGAGACCGTCGTCTGGTTTAGCTCCAAAACCTTGGAGAGGTCGGTCACGCACATGGGCGATATGCTCAAGGCCGAGAGAATCTTGATCCGCGTCCCGTCGGACAAAACCGAAAAAAAGTCGGAGAGCGCCATCAGCTTATCCCGGCCGGGCACGTACTCTTTCACCAGCTGGCAGGTCTTAAAATCGAGCAGCGTTTCGTCTTTATCGGTCACTGTCATGGGACTATTGTATCACCTCAAAGTATATTCGTAAAGCGGGCACATTGTTCCATTTGGTCGAATATAAGATACTACCGTCTTTTTTTGTCAAAACCGTCAACGGAGGAACATATGAACCAGAATGACATCTTCCGGCTGCTGCTGATCGTGCTGCTGTCCGCCAACCGCCAGCTCGAAACCCTCAACGAGCAGGAGGATCAACCGACCGCCGCCGCGGCAAGCGGCACGGCCGTTTCGCCGCCCCGGTTCAATTATACCGGCCTCAACGACCTCCTGATCCTGTCCCTGTTTTTAAAGCTATTCGATCACACCCGGGAGCTCTGCCCCGACCGGGAGGAAGCCCCGCGCCACACGACCTTTTAATCGGAAACGGAAACGCCGCCGATGCTTAGAACCTGTCTTGATGAATGAGGAAAACAGGATTTTTGATGGATTTTTGTGCCAATCAAGCGATTTCGACGACGCCGTAGCAGCGCTACGGTTAGGAGAATTAGCGCCGAGTGGCGCAATAAGACGCAAAAAGCCATTTTCCGAATCATCAAGACAGGTCCTACATTTTTTCGGGGGCTTTTAGGAGAATCAGCTGCAAGCCCTTTTTTAGTATTTCCGCCGTATACCCGACCAGCGCCAACCGCGTAAAGCTGACATCCGCGTCCGCCGTGAGCACGCGGTTGGAGAGGTAAAACCGATTGAACGACTTGGCGACGTCGATCAGGTAGCGGGAGAGTATGCTGGGCTCGTACTTGGCGCCGGCCTCCGCGACGATGCGCGAAAAATCGTTGAGCCGTTTGAGCAGAAAAAAGGCATCGTCGTCCGAAAAGACAGCCGCCGCGACGCCGCCCTTGACCGCGCCCGCCTTTTCGATGACCGAGCGGCAGCGCGCGTAGGTATACTGTAGATACGGCCCGGTCTCGCCCTCAAAGCTCAGGCACCTGTCATACGAAAAAACCATATCCTTGATCCGATTGTTGGCAAGCGCGGTAAAGATGACGGCGCCCACGCCCACGCGCTTCGCGGTTTCGGCGCGGTCGCGCAGCGTCGGATTTTTTACCTTGATGATCGCGTCCGCCTTGGCGACGGCCGTGTTTAGGACGTCCTCTAAAAAGACGACGTTTCCCGATCTTGTCGACAACGCCCCCGTCTCCTCCAAGCTGACCATGCCAAACGGAATGTGCTTGCAAGCCCCCGCCCAGTCGTATCCCATCAGCGTCAGCACCTGAAAAACCTGTTTGAAGTGTAGATTTTGTTGATAGGCGACGACATACAGATTTTCGCAAAAATCATAGGTTTCCTTGCGGTAGACGGCCGTGGCCAAATCGCGCGTGGCGTACAGGGACGCGCCGTCCGACTTTAGGATCAGGCAGGGCGGCATTCCGTAGTCCGACAGGTCGACCACCTTGGCGCCCTCGCTGTCCGTCAAAAGACCCTTTTCCTCCAGGGACTTGACGACGGCGGGCAGGCGGTCGTTGTAAAAACTTTCGCCGTTGTAGCTGTCAAACGTGACGTCCAGCATATCGTACACGCGCCCGACGTCCTTTAGGGTGATTTCGCGAAAGTACCCAAACAATTTGAGCGCCTCCGCGTCGCCGTCCTCGATCCGCTTAAAATAGGCGCGTCCCTCGTCGTCCAGCGCCGGGTCGTTTTTTGCTTCTTTGTGGAAGCGGACATACAGGTCTAAAAGACCGCGCACGCCGCGCGCCGCAATGTCGGCATCGTCGCCCCAACGCTTGTAGGCCGATATGAGCTTGCCAAACTGCGTCCCCCAATCCCCCAAGTGATTGATGCCCACGACGTCGTACCCCAAATGCGTAAAAATGCGGTACAGCGAGCCGCCGATAACGGTCGTCAGCAGGTGCCCGATATGAAAGGGCTTGGCGATGTTGATGGACGAATAATCGATACAGATACGCCTGCCGTTTTTGGGAAAGGGCGCGGCCGCCCCGCCGGATAAAAAGCCGGACAAAGCCTCGGCCCCAAAGCGCGCGCGCTTTAAATAGATGTTAAAATAGCCGCCCGCCGCCTCGGTTTTCTCGACATAGGGGGAGCCGGAAAGGACGCCGCTGTCGATCAACGCCTGCGCGATTTGGACGGGCGGCTTGCGCAAGGCCTTGGCAAATTTAAAGCAGGGCAGCGCCAGATCGCCGTGCCCGGGCTCGTCCGAAAACGTCAGGCTTTCGGCGATGTCGGCGGCGTCGATCCCCTCGATCACGATACTGCCGCCGATGATTTTTTTGATGTCCAACATACTCACTTTTTCCTTATCCAGCCGCCAAGATCTAGCCGCCAAGCCGGGCGTTATACGTTAAAACGGAACAGCACGACGTCGCCGTCCTCGAATACATAGTCCTTCCCCTCGCTCCGCACCCTGCCCTTTTCCTTGGCCGCGCCATAGCTCCCTAAAGCGGCAAGGTCGTCATACTTGACCACCTCGGCGCGGATGAACCCTTTTTCGAAGTCCGAATGGATCTTTCCCGCCGCCTGCGGCGCCTTTGTGCCCCGCTTGATCGTCCAGGCACGCACCTCCTTTTCGCCTGCGGTCAGATAGCTGATAAGACCCAAGAGGTCATAGCCCGTCTTGACGATGCGGTCGAGCCCGCTTGTTTTGAGCCCCAGCTCCTCTAAAAAGACGCCGCGCTCCGCCCGATCCAGCTGCGCAATCTCCTCCTCGACCTTGGCGCAAACGGTCAAAACCGCCGCGTTTTCGGCCTTGGCGAAGGCCTCGACCGCCTTGACAGACGGGTTCTCTTTGCCAATATCCCGCTCGCCGATATTGGCCGCGTAAATGACGGGCTTGGCGGTCAAGAGAAAAAATGTCTTTAAGAGGGCGGTCTCCGCCTCCGAAAAGGTCAACGTCCGCACCGGCCTTGCCGCGTCCAGCGCTTCCTTTAGGCGGCGTAAAAGCGCGGCCTCCTCCAAATAGGCTTTCTCGCCCGTCTTGACGTATTTTTCGGCCTTGTCCAGACGCTTGCCGACGATCTCGGCGTCGGACAGAATCAGCTCTAAATTGATGATCTCGATGTCCCGCAGGGGATCGACGCCGCCCGAAACGTGGATGATGTTGGCGTCCTCGAAGCAACGGACAACGTGCACGATCGCGTCCACCTCGCGGATATGCGATAAAAATTTGTTTCCCAGCCCCTCGCCCGCAGCCGCCCCCTTGACAAGGCCCGCGATGTCGACAAACTCCAAAACCGCCGGCGTCACCTTTTTGGTGCGGTACATCTCGGCCAAAACGTCCAAACGCGCGTCGGGCACGGCGACGATGCCCACGTTGGGCTCGATCGTGCAAAACGGATAATTGGCACATTCGGCCCCCGCCTCGGTTATCGCGTTGAACAGTGTACTTTTTCCGACGTTCGGCAACCCGACTACGCCCAGCTTCATAAAAAACCCGCCTTCCCGTATTCCCGCCTATTATACAACCTTCCGGCGTTTTTGGCAAGCGCAAACGCAACCGCGCAAAAGCGGCGGCGCGTATGGAATTGCCGTTTATTGGAAAAGATAGGAGGCATGAGAAAGCGCGCGGTCAGTATTGACGAAATCAAAAAGGACGTACTGGACTTAAAGGGAAAGGAGCTTAGGATAAGCATCAATAAGGGTCGGAAAAAAATCGTCCGCTACGAGGGTGAAATCACCGACATCTATCCCAGCGTGTTTGTCTTAAGGATCAACAACGACCATCATATCAAAATGCTTTCCTTTTCGTACAGCGACGTCATTTGCGGCGACATCAAGCTAAAAGCAACCTAGGCCGTTTTTATACGGCCTAGGCTGCTCACCATCTTACGAAGTACAAACTAAGCCCGTTGACAGTTGTCAGCGGGCTTAGTCGGCAGACCGTTATCTATCTATTTTCAATCCTCGTCGTCCTCAAAATCGTCGTCCTCCTCTTCTTCCTCAAGCTCGTCCTCGTCAAAGAGCTCGAAGGGAGGCGCATCAAAATCAAAGTCGTCCCCGCCCGAAAATTCGTCGTCGTCGTCCTCTTCGTTTTCTTCCTCTTCGGCCAGCTCGCTCAGCGAAAGCTCCAGCTCCTCGCCTTCGTCGGGTTCCTCATCGACAAAATTGAGCCAGGACTCCTCCTCGTTTTCCTCGGGCGGCTCCTTGCTCTCCTTTTCTTTTTTACACAAAAAGCAAATGTCCTCGTCCTCGCCGATATAATTGACCCGACAGATCGGACAGAGCTTTTCGACCCCGGCCTCCTCCTCATCGGGAATCAAAATGCTGGGGTCGATGATCCCCATTTCCGCCTTACAGACCGTGCAATGTCCCTCTGTTTCCTCTATATAGTTGAGTTCACATCTCGGACACAAGATATAAACGGGCTTTTTTTCACTGCTCATATTGACTCCGGCAAGGCAAACGCGCTAAAAACGCGTTTACGTGTTTTTGCCAATATTATATGCATTTAAACCCCTTTTGTAAACTATTTTCTTCAATCTTTTTTTTGCCGTAAAAATTCGAGTAAATGCCGCTTGCGGCATTTACGTTTTGCCGAAACGCGTCAGCGCCGCGTCCCATAAAATCAAGCCTCTTTTTTTTGCCGCTTTTATCGTTGACGCCGCGCCGCCGACGCTTGTATAACAAAGGTGTATGAGGGCGCTCGAAACCGACAGCATATAGCGGTTGCGCGCCTGCATACAGCCGTCAAAATAGACGCCGCTGACGTTTGTCACATAGTCGCACCGAGATAAAATATCTTTCAGCCGCAGCCGGCTTTCGCGATCCCACATTCGGTCGTGTCCCGGGCAGGGCAACGCACATTCCAGCCGTATCGGCGGATATTGATGCTTTAACGACAAAACGGCTTCGGCAAAATACATATCCCCGCCCGTCGCGCCGCCGCATATAAAATGCGCGTACCCCGTCCCGATCAATTGCGCGGTCAGCGCGCGCAGGTTGGCTTTGACGGCCAGACAGCGCGGATCGGTCTCGTCCGCGCCCCAAGGGAGGGACTGCGGACGATTGCCGGTAAAGCAGCAGACCGTGTTTGGATTGACATAGGGCGGCCGAACGCCGTTTTGATCGGACTGCTGCATAAAAAACTCAAAAATTGATTGTCATTTTATCGAATCAAATCTTTTTTACAAAAACGACGTTTTTTGTAAAAAAGCGCATTATCCCTCGATAAAATGAAAGCCTCGGCGTCATTTGAACGAAAGCGTCAGCGCAACGCGGTAGCGTCTATTCGCCCTTAAGCTCCTTGACGTACGCCTCGACGACCTTAGTCTTGCGCGTGACCTTTTCCGCGTTTTCGCCGAGATAGGGCTCCGTCTTTTCCTGCTCCCATCTTTTAAACTCCGCGTTGATCCGCTCGTTCAGCTTTTTTTCGGACAGCTTGTCGAATACGGTCTTGTATGCGGCGGGCGTCTCGTAGGCGCTGAGCGCCAGCTCCTCTCCGGCGGCGCTCACGCGCTTGGAGAGATACAGGATATGCACGCCGTAATCGGTGACCGCCCACGGCGAAATATCGCCGATCTCGCCCGACTCAAACAGCGCTCTTGCCGCGTCCGAAAACTCGGCCATATACTGCGTGTCTAAAACGGGCTTGCCGTCGTTGTCCAGCTCGCCGCGCGTATTTTTGACCGAATAGCCGTACGTCCTGCCGAAAATGCCGGGATCGGTGTTGTATTTATAGACCAGATCGTCAAAGGCGCGTTCCTTCGCGTACAAGCTGTTGGCGCCGTTTATGACCCGCGTAATCTCGGCCGAAATGTCCTGTATGGTCTTTGCGTTTCCGTAGTCCTCGCCGTCCCTGTGCTCATACGAGGTGATCTTTTTGGCCAGCTCCGCCTTTTTGGCTTTTAGACCCGCTTCGCCGTCCCGGCCGTACGCGGGGCTTGCCTTGTAGGCGTTGAGCTCCGCCGTCAGCTCGTCCGAAAACGGGATCAAAATCTGCTTGACAAAGTAGAGGTTATCGTTGGGGAAAACCAGCACCGGGTCGACCGTGCCGCCGCTCATATCGCTCTCGTAGGCCGAGGATGCGGCGTACTTGCCGCGCTGCTCGGTCAGGAGGGCGTCGTAATAGCCCTGCACGTCGGAATCGGTCACGTCCACGCTGTCGGTGATGGATTCCTGCAAGAGCTGGATCATCAGCGAATTTTTGTAATTTTCGCCCACCAGATAGTCCATAAACGCCGTATCGCCCATGGCGGCATAGGCATAGGGGACGCCCGTCGTATCGGCGGTCTTCCTAAGATTTTTGAGCTCCTGCAAAAAATCCTTTTTTTGCTGTTTGGTCAGACGGAAGTCGTCGTCAAACATGGTCTCAAGCTCGTTCAAAAACTGGAGCATCGCCTCTTTTTCCAGCGACTTGGCCTCGGGCGTGCCGTAGAGACCGGGATAACGGAGCTCGCTCGGCGTCCATTTTTCGACATTCTGCTTGTCGTAATTTTCCAAAAGTTTGACGATCTTGCGGTTGGAATAATCCTCGCGCACACGCACTTTCAGCGTTTCGCGCCCCGCCGCGTCGTCCCGAAAGCCGTTGTCCGCGTCGATGCGCCCCTCGGCCTCCTCGATCAATTCCGCCCGCGTGTAATGGTCGTACCGGCCGACAAGCGTCTCTTCCTTGGTCTGGTAGGTGGTGTTTCCGGCGGCGGCGGCCGCTTCCTCCACGCGGGTCTCGTTGGTCCCCGCCTGGCCGCGCCCCTCCAATATCTCGTTTTTAATGGATTTCAGCTCGTTGTCAATGGTGCTGAAAATCCCCTTTTTGATCTCGTTTTCCTGGTACTGCCCCCAGGTGATCTGATTGAACGCCCGGGCGGCCTTGGCCTCGTTTAGGACAAGCTGGCTGATGATGATGCTGTTTAGGCAATCGTCGACAAACTTCGCGATGTCCGTCTCCGCGGTGATGTTGGAGGACTGATTGTTGACCGCGTTGATGAGCTCGTACTTTTTGATCTCGCGCCGCTCGGGCGTATAGGTCTGTCCGCTCGCGTTGTCATAAACGGGGATCGGATCGATCACCGCGACGACCTGGTTATAATCCCGTCCCTGGTTGTAGACAAAGAGCGAGCAGCCCGTCAAAACGGTCACGCTCATCACCGCACATAAGACCAAACACACTATTTTCTTCCGCATATCTTTCCTCTGGTGCCGTAAAGCCGCCAAAACGCTTATCGGCATTATATACAAAGCTAACGCTAATTATACTAAAACTTATCGGAAAAAGCAACAAATTACGCGCTGTTTTTGGCAAACGAAAGCAAAAACTTGAGGAGAACCGTCGCCGAATCGAAGCACAGCGCGGGCGGCGTCTCGACGGCGAGCCTGCCGCCCATCGACAGGCACAGCTTGTGCGCGGCGGCCGGAATGTCCTTGAGCTTGTCGAAGCTGACGGCGATTTTGCCGCGCTTTAGCGAAACCGCCGCGGCGTCTAGGCCCGCCGCCAGATTTTTCATCAGCGCCGCGTTGACCAGATTTTTCATGCTTTCGGGCGGCGGTCCGTAGATTTCGGCGATGTCCTTTAGCAGGCGGTCGCGCTCCTTTAGGCTCTGTACGCGGGCGATGCGGGCGTACAGCTTGACGCGCCCCTTTTCGTCCCCGGCGTATGCCTCGGGGATAAACGTGCTGTAATCGGTGAGGACCTTGACCTCTCTTTGCGGCTTGACGGCCTCCCCTTTCAGCTCGGCGACCGCCTCTCTCAACAGCCGGACATACATATCGTAGCCGACCTTTTCCATATGGCCGCTCTGCTCGGCCCCCATGATATTGCCCGCGCCCCGAATCTCGAGGTCGCGCATGGCGATCTTAAAGCCGCTCCCAAGCTCGGTAAACTGCATGACCGATTCGAGGCGTTTGACCGCGTTTTCGGTCAAAACCTTGCCGCCCTCGTAGGTAAAAAACACATACGCCGTCAGGTTGGAGCGACCCACGCGCCCCCGCAATTGATAGAGCTGTGACAGCCCCAGCCGATCGGCGTCCACCACGATCATGGTGTTGGCGCGCGGAATGTCGATGCCGTTTTCGATGATCGTACTCGACACCAAAACGTCGGTTTCGCCGCCGACAAACCCCTCGATAACCCTTTCCAGGGCGCGTTCGTCCATTTGACCGTGCGCCACCGCCAGCCTGACGTCGGGCAGGAGATCTTTGAGACGAAAGGCAAAGCGGTCGATCTTGGCGACCCGGTTGTAGACGATAAAGACCTGCCCGCCCCTTGCGACCTCCCGCCCCACGGCGTCGGCCACCAGCGTTTCGCTGTACTCGGTCACATAGGTCTGTACCGGCAGCCGGTCGACGGGCGGCGTATCCAAAATACTGATGTCGCGAATCCCCACCATGGACATATGCAGGGTGCGCGGAATGGGCGTGGCGGACAGCGTGAGCACGTTGACGCTGCGCCGCATATCCTTGATCTTTTCTTTATCGGACACGCCGAAACGCTGTTCCTCGTCCAGAATGAGGAGGCCGAGATCGGCAAATTCGACGTCCTTTGACAGGAGGCGGTGCGTCCCGACCGCAATATCCGCCTTGCCGGCTTTCAGCCTTTCGACCGCCTTTTTCTGCTCGGCGGGCGCGTCAAACCGGGTCAGGCGGACGGCGTTGATCCCAAAGGGTTCCATGCGGCGTTTGACCGTCTCGAAATGCTGACGCGCCAAAATGGTGGTGGGCGACAAAAACGCCGCCTGCTTGCCCTCGGCGATCACCTTAAAGGCCAGCCGTAGCGCCACCTCGGTCTTGCCGTACCCCACGTCCCCGCACAGGAGCCGATCCATGATCTTGCCGGTCTTTAGGTCGCGCAGCCCCTCCGCGACCGCCGTCAGCTGGTCGTCCGTCTCGACAAAGCCGCAGGTCCTTTCAAAGTCGCGCAGCAGGCTGTCGTCCCCGGCGTATGGGTGCCCCTTTCCCTCCAGCCGCTCGCCGTACAGCTCAAATAGGTTGACGGCAAGCGCCTTGACCGCCGATTTGACCCGGTTTTTGACCTTGGCGAACGCCGCGCCCCCGATTTTGGAGAGCGCGGGCGGCGTTTCGGCGGTGTAGCGGGAGAGCGCTTCCATATTTTCGACGGGCACATACAGCTTGTCGGCGCCCGCATAACGGATTTCGAGATAATCGCGGCGAATGTCCCCCATATCGAGACGGGTCACCTTTTCGAACAGGCCGATGCCGTGAAACTCGTGCACCACATAATCGCCCGGCTTCAGCTCGGAAAAGACCTCGGCGCGGCTGCGCTTGATCTGCTTTTTGGCGGGTCGGACGGTCAGGTCGTACGCGCCGATCACCACCCGCTTGTCGTCATGAAAGATACAGCCGTTTTCGACAAACGCGTCCACGACCGAGAGCCCGGACGCCGCCTCATAGCCGTTGGAAAAGCCGACGGCGCGTTCGGCAAGGACGGCGCGCATCCACTCGTTGATTTCCTTTCCGCCCGCGATATACACGTGATAACCGGTCACGTGCCAGCTCTTGATGTCGCGCGCCAGCTGATCGATGTCCCGGGTATAGGGCACGATCTCCATCGTCTTATAGGTGACCGCCGCGTCCGGGTCAAACAGGCGGTTGGCATTCGATATGCTCTGAAAGGCCGTCAGACGCGCGGTCGTTTTTAGGTCGGATTCCGCCAAATACTGACGGAACGCGCCGTTAAACGCCTCGCCCTGCTTTAAGAGCGCGGCAAAACGCGCGGTATGCTCGCGCCTGAGCGCCAAAAAGCTGTCGTAGACCTGCTTGGTTCCGTCATACACGACATTCAAAAAGCCGCCGAACCCGAACAGGGACTGACACCGCGTATACGGCAAAAAGATGTCCAGCGCCGCGCTGCGGTCACCGGACGAAAGACGGGCGCCCGCCTCGCCCGCGATCTCGGCGGCACGCGCGGCGGCGTCGGGCTCGAGATTTTTCGGCACGTCGGCGTACAGGGCGGCCGCGGCCTCCCCCGCCTCCTCCTCGCTCAAAAAGAGGTCGGTAAAGGGGCAGACCTCGTAGAGGGCGGGCGTACCCGCCGCCACCTGATTTGCGGTGTCCACCAGCTTGATTTTTTCCAGCTCGTCCCCAAAAAACTCCAGCCGCGCCGGAAAGGCTTCCTTGACCGACCAGACCTCCAAAATATCCCCGCGCACCGAAAATTGACCGAGATCGGCCACCTGCTCGCACCGCTTATAGCCCGCCGCAGTCAGCCCCTTGACGGCCGCTTCAAGGTCGTAGCTCGCCCCCGCGACAAAGCGGAGGGAGGCCGAAAGAAAGCGTTCCCGCAGGGGATAGAGCTGCAAAACCGCCTGCGCCGTGGTCACCACGACGTCCGCCCGCCCGTTCGCGATCTCGAAAAGCGCGGAAAACCGACCGACGATGCTCCCGCCGTACACGCCCTGATGATAGGTCAGCACGTCCTCTTTAGCGGGCAAAAGCACGGCGTTTCGGTAAAGGGGCTTGACGTTTTCGTAAAAACGCCGCGCCGAAAAATAGTCGGACGCGATCACCAGCACGCCCTCCAACAGCGTGACCGCGGCGCATTTCGCAAAGCCGGACAGCCCAAAAACCGAGAGATTTTTCCCCTCTCGGTTCAGCCGCGCCAGCTTTTCCAAGCCGTCGGCGCCCGCGAATATGGTTTGAATGTCCAGCAATTCGGCTTTAGGCATGATGACTATTTTTCACGGTTCCTCTTTTAGGTAGTGTGGACACGAGTGCAATCGAGCAAGTTTTTAGAGATTTTTGTGTCTGTTGAAACGATTTTTCGCAGGCCGTAGTGGAACTACGGACAAGAAAAATCGTGATAACCGACGCA
>JAIRRW010000127.1 GCA_031255775.1 Clostridiales bacterium | reverse complement strand
CATATCCCCTTCTCCGTCCGGGCTATATATCCAAAACCAGTCCGACGGGACAATGATCGCTGCCGAACACCTCGTTGTATATCTCGGCCGCTCCGACACGCGGCATCAGCCGCCCGGAGAGCAGAAAATAATCGAGGCGCCACCCGATGTTACGTTCGCGGGCGTCCGCCCAATAGCTCCACCAGGAATACTTGACCGTATCGGGATACAGCGCCCGAAAGCTGTCGACAAACCCGGCCTTCAAAAGGGCGGTCATTTTGTCCCGTTCCTCCGCGGTGAACCCGGCGTTTTTTCGGTTGGCGGCGGCGTTTTTGATGTCGATTTCCTCATGCGCGACGTTTAAGTCCCCGCAGACGACAACGGGCTTGACCTTATCGAGCCCCGTTATGTACCGCAAAAAATCGTCCTCCCACTGCATACGGTAGGGCAATCGCGCAAGCCCGCGCTGCGAATTGGGGACATAGACGTTGACCAGATAAAAAGCGTCGTATTCGGCGGTGATGACGCGCCCCTCGGAATCGTGCGCCGCAACGCCTATGCCCGACGTCGTTTTAAGCGGCCGAGTCTTGGAAAAAACCGCCGTGCCGGAATAGCCCTTTTTGACCGCGCTGTTAAAGTACCGAAAGCCGTACCCCGGCGCCGCCTCGGCCTGCCCCTCCTCCATCTTGGTCTCCTGTAGACAGAGAATGTCCGCGTCCAAGCGGCGGACCGCCTCGTCAAACCCATGCGCAAGCGCCGCCCTAAGGCCGTTTACATTCCATGATACCAGCTTCACACTCCCTCTCCCCCGGCGCTAATCGCCCTTTTCCCGTTCGTTTTGACAGACCGCGCCCTTTCCCGCCGATTCGGGATCATATCCGCGCAAACGGCCGCCGTATATTTGCAGGATCAATCGGAGCGCGGCCGTGCCCGCCCGGATGTCCACCGGATTTTTGCCCGCGCCCGTCAGGCTCGCGTAATATGCCCTAATGAGGATCGAATGACCGACGCCCCAATAGTCCTTTCCCAAAATCTCCCCCTCGGTCTTGGCGTTTTCGATATGCCTCCCGTCGATAAAGAGCTCGTCCCCGCACAGCGTCACGGCCCGCTTATCGGTGATAAATTTCAGCTCTACCGGAAAGCTGTGTCCGGCGGCGTTCGTCCCGAAAAACGTTGCCTTTGTGCCGAGATGGGTATATTGCAGCACGGCGGTATCCTCCGTTTCGATAATCCCTTGCAGCGAATGGTTGTAGACGGCCGCGTGGAAAGCAGCGGGCACGCCGGTAAAAACCGTTAAGAGATCCAACGTGTGGATCGCCTGGTTGATCAAGAGACTGCCGCCCTCGGTCCTCCATTTGCCGCGCCAGGGCGACGACAGATAATACGCCTTATCCCGCGCCCAGAGCAATTGCGCCGACGCGGCCGTCAGCCGACTTCCCCGGACGGCCTCCAGCGCGCGCTCGACCGTTTTTCGGCAGCGGTTTTGCAGGCAGACGCACAACGTCGCCTTCGAATTTTCCTCCGTCCGTTGGATCGCCTCGATTTCCTCCGTCGAGATCGCAAGCGGTTTTTCGCACAGCACATGGATATCCCGTTCCAGCGCGTACACGCACATTTCGGCATGTAAATCATGCGGGGTACAGATGTGGACGACGTCCGGCTTGACGGCCTCGATCGCCTCCTTGTAGTCGGTAAACACGGCGCATGTAAGCGCCCGGCGCAACCGAAGCTCCTCGGCGCGCGGCCGCACCGTGTCGCACAGTCCCGACACCTCGCCGCCCGCCGCCCGTATGCCCGCGACGTGCAGCGGCGCGATCGCTCCGCAGCCGATCACGAGCGCCCTGATCCCCGTTGCCTGTTTTGCATGTTGTTTCATATGTTCCTCAAAAATTCTCCGCATGATGTATTTGCTTTTACCGTATCGATTTGGTATAATTCGGGTATGGATAAGCTCAGAACCGTCTTGATGAATGAGAAAAACAGGATTTTTGATGGATTTTTGCGCCAATCAAGCGATTTCGACGACGCCGTAGCAGCGCTACGGTTAGGAGAATTTGCGCAGAGCGGCGCAATAAGACGCAAAAAGTCATTTTCCGAATCATCAAGACAGGTTCTCAGTATCGTCAACGCGAATATCGTTTTTCCCGACCGGATCATGCGCGGCTCGGTCACAATAGAAAAGGGGGTGATCGGCCGGGTATCGCCCTTAAACGAGGCGGTCGGCCATGTCGTCGACGCCGAGGGGCTCTATCTCTCGCCCGGCTTTATCGACCTGCACGTCCACGGCGGAAACGGCTCGGACTTTATGGACGCGACGCCCGCCGACTTTTCAAACATCACCCGCTTTCACGCAAGCCACGGCACGACCTCGATGCTCGCCACGACGCTGACCTCTTTGGACGAGGAGCTTTTTGCGGCGCTCGACTGCTATAATTCGTTTGTCAAAACCCCCTATCCCGGCAGTCGCCTGCTGGGGCTGCACCTGGAGGGCCCCTATTTTGCCGCCGAGCAGTGCGGCGCGCAAGACCCGAAATACCTAAAAACGCCCGACCCGTCGCATTATACCGAAATTCTCGGGCGTTCCGCTCATATCCGGCGGTGGAGCGCCGCGCCCGAGCTTGACGGGATTCGGGCGTTTGCCAAGACATGCAGAGAGCGTCGTATCGTTTTGTCGATGGCGCACACCTCCTGTACGGCCGCGCAGGCGGCGGACGCGTACCAAAACGACGGCTTTTCGCTGATCACCCATTTTTACAGCGCCATGAACGGTGTGACGCGCAAAAACTGTTTCCGGGTCGGCGGACTGGTCGAGGCGGGTTATCTGCTGGACGGGCTGAACGTCGAAATCATTGCCGACGGCTGTCATTTACCTCCCGAATTGCTGAATCTGGTGATCAAGGTCAAGGGCTGTGAGCATGTCGCGCTTGTCACCGACTGCTCGGCGGCGGCCGGTACGACCGATGGCAGCCGCAAGATCGGAAGCCGCAAAAACGGACAGCCCGTTGTCGTCAAGGATGGCGTGGCCTTTTTGGCGGATTTTAGCGCGTTTGCCGGCAGCGTCGCGACGACCGACCGACTGCTCGAAACCATCCTGAATCAAACGCGCGTCTCGATCCCGCAGGCGGTCGGTATGCTGACCAAGGTCCCCGCCGGAATTATGTCCTGTGCCGATAAGGGCGAAATTCGGCCGGGCGCGGACGCGGATTTGGCGCTGTTTTCGTATCGCGCCGATAAAATCGAGGTAAAAAAGGTCTTTATCGCAGGGGAAGAATTTGTTTTCCCCAGCCCTTGAACGTTCGCCCTAGCATTGTTGTGTATACGCGTTTTGGGCGACGTGAGCATTAGGTTTGTTCTCACGAGATCATGATCGGCCTGTTTTAAGTCGTGTTTACACGAGTGTAAACACAAACTAACCGCCGGGCAAGCTCATTCGATAACCGTCACTTTTTTCGGATTCGGCGCATGGGGCGTTCCCCGTTCGTTTCCGTAACCCAGCAAAACGGCAAGGCCGACCTCATAGCCCTCGGGGAACCGCAGCTTTCTTTTAAATGTTTCCGCCTTGCCTCCCGCGAAACAAAAGGCGGCAAATCCGCAATGCACGTTATCCACCCCCAATGAGGTTGCGGCAAGCGCGATATTTTGTGCGGCGATGCCGAGATCGATCAGCTCCGCGCCCTTGGGAAACGCTTCTTTGACGGCCAGCATAATGAGGCAGGGCGCGTTGTAAAACAGCTTGCCTCCCCGCGACATAATCCGTTGGTACAAGGCTTTGTCGGGAAATTCGGACAGCGCCCGCAGCCCCTCCGCTTCCATTTCGGAAATGATGTCCTTGTTTTTGACAACGATGAGCTGCCAGTGCTGACGGTTCATCCCGCTGGGCGCCTGCAACCCGGCATTTGCGATCGCGGTCAATTCGGCGTCGGACGGCATCTTGTCCAAAAAGCTGCGGCAAGAATACCTTTGAGAGATCGTTTTTAATGTTTCGTTCATTGTCATTCCTTCCCGTTAGGTCCTGTTTACACCCGCGCAAACACGACTCAATTCATTTTTTCTTTTGAGCGCGACTACCCTCGGCTACTATAGTAATCCAGCTCATTCCTATTTGTCAATGGTTTTGAGAAAAGGATTTTCCC
>JAIRRW010000104.1 GCA_031255775.1 Clostridiales bacterium | reverse complement strand
GGCGGCGATCCCCAGACGGTCGAATTTTGTCACAATATCGGCCTCTCGTACGTCTCCTGTTCGCCCTACCGCGTGCCCATCGCAAGGCTGGCGGCGGCGCAGGCCAACATAAAAAATCCCCGGAAATAAGGGATTATACACGGTTTATCGGACTTAAAGTTTAAGGCCGGTGCGGAGTGACAGATAGTGGGTTGATACGGGCTACGCGCGTGCCGAACCTCTCTGAACTTTGCTGACGCAAAGTTAGCAATCGCAAGCGATTGTCGGTTCGACGGGGCAACTCGGTTACGTATTAGAAATACGCGCCCTCGTTGCCCCGCCGCCTGTTGCCCGTCTGAACCTCACTCTTTGTCACTCCGAATACCTCATGATTTGCCCACTTCCATGCCGGTGAGGGCTGCCCGACGTTGGGCGGCCCTTAGCGGTTTTGTAAAGACGGGAGCGTTTTTTACGCCGAGGATGGGGAAAAATTTGTAAAAAGAGCGTTTCGCGCGGCTTTTTTTATCAAAACAGTTGCAAATTGAAAAAAATGCGGGTACTATTAGGGAGTGTTTACACGACTTAAAGCCTGCCGATCAAAATCTCGTGTATACGACCTAGGACACAAGGGGCGGGAGTGAGCGAATTGACCGATTATAAGCAGACGACCTACGAGATCGAAAAGCAGTATTTGTCACCCTTTGCCGCCCGTTCCGAATTGTCGAAGGGGCGCGTCTTTGCCGTGCCGCCCTGTCCGATGCGCACCGATTTTCAGCGTGACCGCGACCGCATCATACATAGCAAGTGCTTTCGGCGGTTAAAGCATAAGACACAGGTGTTTCTCTCGCCCGAGGGCGATCACTATCGGACGCGGCTGACGCATACCTTGGAGGTCTCGCAGATCGCGCGTTCGATTGCCCGGGCGCTCAGGCTCAACGAGGATCTGACCGAGGCGATCAGCCTGGGGCACGATTTGGGGCATACGCCTTACGGCCACGCGGGCGAGCGGGCGCTCAACGAATTTACCCCCTTTTCGCACAACGAGCAGTCCCTCCGCATGGTGGACGTCCTGGAAAACGACGGCGCGGGCATGAACCTGACGTTTGAGGTGCGGGACGGCATCCTCAACCATACCTCCAAGGGCAGGGCGGCGACCCTCGAAGGGTACGTCGTGGCCTGGAGCGATCGGATCGCCTATATCAACCACGATATTGACGACGCGATACGCGCGGGCGTTTTGACCCAATCGGACATCCCCAAGGACTTTATCCGGGTTTTCGGGGACAAGCACGGCAGACGCATTGACAGCATGATCCGCGACGTCGTGAGCTACAGCGCCGGAAAAAACGAGGTGCGCCCCTCCCCCCTGTTTGAGGATAAGATCGGCGCGCTGCGCGAATTTGTGTTCGAGCGCGTTTACCGCTCCAAGGTCGCCAAGGCCGAGGAGCAAAAGGCCATCGACATGATCAAGTTTTTGTACGGCTATTTTTTTCGGAACAAGGACAAGCTGCCGGCCGATCTCATCGGTATGGAATCGAGTACCGAACAAAAGGTGTGCGATTACATCTCGATGATGACCGATCGGTTTGCCGTAAAATTGTTCGAAAGCATCACCGTCCCCCAATGCTGGTCAAGATAAAAAAAGTTTTAAGAGGATACGCTTGGACAGAGACTGGATTGACGAATTGCTGCAAAAGGTGGAGCTGACCGCGCTGATCGGCCGGTACCTCCCGCTGACGCGCAAGGGCAGAACCCTTTGGGGATGCTGCCCGTTTCACCACGAAAAGGACCCGTCCTTTGCGGTCAATCAGGACAGGCAGTTTTATCATTGCTTCGGCTGCAAGGAGAGCGGCAACGCCATCACCTTTATCCAAAAGATGGAAAGCGTGGATTTTCTCGACGCGGTCAGGATTCTGGCCGACGACGTCAACTATACCCTGCCCGAATTTAAGCTCGATAAGGAGGCGCAGGTCACGCGCGAAAAGCGCGAGCGGCTCTATGCCCTCTTAAAGGACGCCGCCAAGCACTATCACGAAAACCTTAAAAACGACAGGACGGGCAGGGCGGCGGGCTACCTCGCCGCGCGGGGGCTGGACGACCGGCTGGTCACAAAATTCGGCCTGGGGCTGAGTCTGGGCGGGGGCGAAATGATCGCCCATCTCGAAAGCCTCGGCTATAAAAAACAGGAGATGAAGGACGCCGGGCTCATCGAGCAGCGCGCCGACAGCTGGTACGACGTGTTTTACGGCCGGTTGATCTTTCCCATCATCGACAACTTTTCGCAGGTGACGGGCTTTGGCGGGCGGCTGATCAACCTAGAGTCGCACATTGCCGTCAAGTACCGCAACACCTCGGCCACGCCGGTATTTGATAAAAGCAAAAGCCTCTACGCGGTCAACCTTTTAAAAAAGCGCAAGCAAAGGGGGCCGATCCCGTACGTCATCATCGCCGAGGGGTATATGGACGTCATCGCGCTGCATAAAGCGGGGTTCGACACGGCGGTGGCCAGCATGGGGACGTCGCTGACGCAGCAGCAGGCCAAGATTTTAAAAAACTATGCCGAGACGGTCTATATCAGCTATGACGGGGACGGGGCGGGTCAAACGGCGACCCTGCGGGGGCTGGATATTTTGAGCAAGGCCGGCCTCAACGTCAAGGTGGTGACTATTCCCGACGGCAAGGATCCGGACGACCTCATCAAGGAGCGGGGCGCGGACGCCTATCGGGCGCTTTTGGACGGCGCCCGGACGCTCACCGCCTTTAAAATCGATACGCTCGCGGCCAAGTATGATTTTAAAGACCCCGACCAAAAGGCGAAATTTGCCGTCGAGGCCGTCAAGGTGGTCAAGGCGCTCGAAAACCCGGTCGAACGGGAGGAATATCTAAAGATCGTGCAGCGGCATACCGGGTATTCGGACGAGGCGCTGCGCCGACAGGCCGATATGACGGCGGCGCCCGCCTCGGCGGCCGACCCCGCGCCCGTTTTTTTGCCGGACGCCCCGAAGGAGACGACGCCCAAGGCGGAGCTGTTTATCGTGGCCGCGCTCTTGCACGAGCAGCCTTACGCCTCGGCGGACGAGGATATTTATCCGTATCTCACCGATCGGGTCGCGCAGGAGGCGTATCGGTATTATATCGATCGGTTTAAGGCGGGTCGGCCGATCTCCCTGCCCGCCCTGTTTTCGGCGCTGTCCGAGGGGGAGGCCGACAGCATCGCGGGCTACGAATTTGTGCCGGGCGACGACGAAAAAAAATTCAAGACGCTGGTTTCTTCGTTAAAGCAAAACCACCTGCTTCGGGAGATCGACCGATTATCCAAGGAATACGAAACAAGCCGCGACGTTTCGATCGTGGGCGAGATCGGCAGGATCCAGCGGGAGCTGAGCCGATTGAAAGCCGGAGGTGAATAAGAACGGGCAGCATGGAAACACAAGAGAAAAACAGAAAAGACGCGTTGACCCGCCTGTTAGAAGACCTCATGAGCGCGCGGGAAAAGGGCTGCCCGGTCACCACCGACGAGGTGGGGGAGATACTGGTCGCGGCGGCGGATTGCGACGTCGGCGAGCTGGAATGGGCGTACGACTACCTCAGAGATAAGGGCGTGCTGGTGCTGAGCGGCGAGTCGGTCGAGCAGTACATCGAGGAGGCGCATCCCGCCGTGACGGACTGTACGCGCCATTACCTCAATCGGATCGGCAGCGTCGCCCTCCTCACCGCAGAGGAAGAAAAGAGCCTGGCCGTCCGGATCGCGTCGGGCGATAAGGCGGCCTATACCGCGCTTGTCGAGGCCAACCTGCGCCTTGTCGTCGCCGTCGCCAAGCGTTATGCGGGGCGGTCGGGCGAGCTGGACGACCTCATTCAGGCGGGCAACGAGGGGCTTATGCGGGCGGCCGAGCGGTTCGATCCCGACAAGGGCTTTCGGTTTTCGACCTACGCGACCTGGTGGGTGCGTCAGGCGATCACCCGGTATATCAGCCATTCGACGCGCACACTCTATATCCCGGGCTATGTGCGCGAGCGGTTGGACAGGATGCGCCGCCTCTCCGCCGAGCTCGAGCAAAAAACGGGCGCGGCGCCGGGCGCGGGGCAGCTGGCCGAGCAGATGGAGCTTCCGGAAAAGACCATTCGGCTGTACCAGACCATCCTAAACAAGGAGCGATCCTTTGACGAGGCGGTGGGGGAGGACGGCGACAGCACGTTGAGCGACCTTGTTTCGGACGAGCTGACGCCCAGCCCCGAGGAGGCCTTAAACGAGACCTTTATCCGCGAGGCGCTGTCCGAGGCGGTGGGAAAGCTGGAGCCGCGCGAGCAGGTCGTGGTGCGCGACCGATACGGCCTATCGGACGGACGGCCCAAAACACTGGAGGAGATCGGCCTTTTGTACAACATCACGCGCGAACGGGTTCGGCAGGTCGAAAAGCGCGCGCTCAAAAAGCTGCGGAACCCTTCCAGCCACAAGGTTTTGCAGGAGTTCAAGCGGAATTGACCGATTTTTTGGAAAATTAGGCCGTGTCGACGCTATCTAGCGGTAAAACACGCGAAAATGACAAAAAATACACAAAATCAGAGTGAAACCGTAAAAATGTGTACATGATTAACAAGAGGCTGAAAAGAGGAACACAACCGTATGAAGAAACAGAGTACCGAACAGATCGTCAAGCAGCTGGTCGCCCAATTCGAAAAGGAGGGCTTCTTGACCTATGACGACGTCAACGAGAGCCTGGAGGGTCCGGTCGGCGAAAAGCAGATCGAGGACATTTTGGCGGGTTTAAAAAAGCGCGGCATCGAGATCAGCAAAAAGGCGTCGCCCGACGCGAGCCCGGTTTTGAGCGAAAAGATACAAAACGAGCTGAAAAGACTGATCAAGGTCGGCAAGCTCAAAGGGCATTTGACCTACGACGAGGTGGGCGAAAAGCTGGCCGTCGAATGTGAGGCCAACGCCGAAGAGATGGACACGGTGTTTAAGCTCCTGGCCGAAAACGACATTCAGGTCAAAAACAACATCGCCGAGCTCATTCACGAGGAAATCGAGGTCATCATGACCGACGTCAACATCGACGACCCGGTCAAGGTCTATCTAAAGGACATCGGCAAGGTGCCGCTCCTCACCATCGAGGAGGAGCTCATGCTGGCACGGCGCATGGCCGACGGCGACGAGGCCGCCAAAAAACGGCTGTCCGAGGCCAACCTCCGTTTGGTCGTTTCCATCGCCAAGCGCTATGTCGGCCGCGGTATGCTGGTTTTGGATCTCATCCAGGAGGGCAATCTGGGACTGATGAAGGCCGTCGAAAAATTCGATTACACCAAGGGCTTCCGCTTTTCGACCTACGCGACCTGGTGGATTCGGCAGGCCATCACCCGCGCGATCGCCGACCAGGCGCGCACCATTCGGATCCCCGTCCACATGGTGGAAACCATCAACAAGCTGATCCGCACCACCAGGCTTTTGGTTCAAAAGCTGGGGCGGGACCCGACCCCCAGAGAGATCAGCGAGGAAATGGGCCTGTCGGAGGACCGCGTGCATGAGATTCAGCGGATCGCCTTAGACCCCGTGTCCCTAGAGACGCCCATCGGCGAGGAAGAGGACAGTCACTTGGGCGATTTTATCGAGGACGTCAACGTCAGCGCGCCGCAGGACGCGGCCACGTTCACCATGCTGAAGGAGCAGCTTTTGGCGGTCTTGGACACCCTGACGCCCCGCGAGGAAATGGTTCTGCGGCTTAGATACGGCATCGACGACGGACATTCGCGCACCCTCGAGGAGGTGGGCAAGGAGTTCGGCGTCACGCGTGAACGCATCCGCCAGATCGAGGCCAAGGCGCTACGAAAGCTGCGCCACCCCCAGCGCAGCAAGCGCTTAAAGGACTACATCGATTGACCGGCCCCCGCATCGAGGCGATCCTGTCGCTGATCGAGCCCTCAAAAACGCTGGCCGACATCGGCTGTGACCACGGCTTTGTCGCCCGAGCGGCGCTAAAAAAGGGGCTGGCGCAAGAGGTGATGCTCTCCGACATCAGCGCGGCCTGCTTGGATAAGGCAAGGCGGATACTGGCCGGCGACCCGCGCGCGTCCTTTACGGTGGGCGACGGCTTTGACGGCCTGCCAAAGGAGGCGGAGAGGGCGGTCATCGCGGGCATGGGCGGTCGGGTGATCGCCGGTATCGTGCGGCGGTGTCCGTATCGGCCGGCGCTGATCTTAGGGCCCCAGCGGGACATTCCCTTCCTGCGGGGGGAGCTCAACGCCTTGGGGTATCGGATCGAGGCCGAACGGTTTATCAAAGAGGGCGGGCGCTATTACGTCCTGATGCGGGCGGCGGCCGGGCGGCAGGACTTGGACGAAACGGCGCGGCGCCTAAACGCGCTGTACACCGTCAAAAACGCCGAGTTTGCCGCGTATCTCGCCTATCTTAGGGACAAATACGGCAAATTTCCGCCCACCGAAACAAACAAAAAAATCTTACGACAAATAGAGGAGGCATATGTATGGCAAAGGTAGCCGAAGTCACGGCGCTCATGAAAAATATTGCGGCCGAGGAGCATATGTATACGGACGAATACGACAATATCGGCCTGCTTGTGGGGCGAAACGACGCGGAGGTTAAAAAGGTTTTGTGCTGTCTGGACGCGTCCGACGCCGTCATCGACGAGGCGATCGAAAAAAAGGCGGGGCTCATCATCAGCCATCACCCGGTCATTTATTATCCGATCAGCCGCATATCCGACGAGGACGTCATCGGCAAAAAGCTCTTAAAGGCGGCCGAGCACCGCATCAGCATTTACGCGTCCCACACCAATTTGGATTTTGTGTCCGACGGGATCAACGAGTATCTGGCCAAGCTGTACGGGCTGATCGATATTCTGCCGCTCAAGCCCTACATATCCGAAACCGAAGGGTATGGCCGAGTGGGCAAGCTGCCCGGAAAATTGACCTGCTTACAGCTCAAAAAAGAGACCGAAAAGCTCTTGAACGATAAGTTTGTCCGCGTGATCGGCGATCCGCAGCGTTCGGTTTCGCGCGTGGCCGTCATCAACGGCGGGGGCGGCGGGGACGTCGCGTACGTGGACATGGCAAAAAAGGCGGGCGCGGAGTGTCTGATTACCGCCGACGTCAAGCACCATGTCGCGGTGTACGCCCTGGACGGCGGAATGACGGTCATCGAGCCGCAGCACTATACGATGGAGCACATCTATCTGGCCAGGCTTGTGCAGACGCTCAAAATCGAGGCAAAATCGAAAAAGGCGGACATCGAGATTCTACAGGCGGAACGGGACGTTTCCCCCCGCGCGTAGCCTTACCGAAGCCAAGCCGCCGAAAAGACAGGAAAAAGAAGGAGAATCGATATGAAATTAAACGAATTGCTGGCCTACCAAAAAGCGGACATCGAGCTAAAAAGGTTGCAGCGCGGCATCGATAAAAGCGAGCAGAGCAAGGAGGTCTACTTCCACAAGCGCGAGTTTGCCGCCGCCAAAAAAATGCTGGCCGATACCGAGGCGATGGCGGACGAGATCGTCGCGCGGTACAGCGAGACGCTGTCCGCCTTTGAGGACAGCTATAAGCGCGTCGAAAAGCTGTCAAAAGAGCTGGACGGCGAGACGGACGAGGCCAGAGAGGGCGAGATTCTCGCCATGCTGGAGTCCCTCCACGCGCGTTTGGGCGAGCTGGAACGCCGTATTTTCGACTTAAAAAAGCGTTCCGAAAAGGCGCTTGCCGAGTTTTCCGAGGCGCAAAAGCGCGGCAAGTACCATAAAGAAGCTTTCGGCAAGGCCAAGGAGGCCTACGACAAGTACGCGGCCGGGTTCGCGCCGCAGCTGGAGAGCCTAAAAAAGGAGATCGAAACGCTGCGAAAAGCCGTCGATAAGGAGTCGCTGGCCGTCTATGACGCCCTGAGCGAGGAGAAAATCCTGCCCGCGTTTGTGCCGCTGACGGAGGTCGATAAATCATACGTTTGCAGCGGCTGCGGGATGCAGTTGGCCGGGGCGGCGCGGGCGGATCTCGATCAAAACGGCTGTTGCCGCTGCGAAAGCTGTCGGCGCATGATATTCAAAAAATAATAGACTGTTTTATTTTATCGGAGGTCATATGAATCCCATCACGAAAGCCGTTATTCCCTGCGGGGGCTTAGGCACGCGTTTTTTACCGATCACAAAGGCGGTCTCCAAGGAGATCCTGCCCATCGTCGACACGCCCGTCCTCGCCTATATCGTCGACGAGGCCATCGACAGCGGCGTTACGGACATCATGATCGTTCTGGGCAAAAACAAGGACGACATCAAAAAATATTTTACGCCCGGACAGGAGCTGGAGGATAAGCTCTTGGCGGCGGGCAAGGACGAGTATTATCGGCTGGTCAACCGCATACATACCCGAGCCAATATCATTTTTTCCTGTCAGGAGGTGCCGCGGGGCAGCGGGGACGCCGTGCTTTACGCCAAGGGCTTTACGGGGGACGAAGCCTTTGTTTTGAGCTGGGGCGACGACCTCATCATCGGCCGGCCGCCCGTCATGAAGCAGCTGATGGATGCCTATTCCCGGACGGGAAAGACCATTTTGGGCGTGCAGCGCTACCCCTTGGCCGATATTTATAAGTACGGCGTCGCTAAGGTATTGAGCTCCGAGGGCGCCATGCACAGGCTTTCGGGCATCGTCGAAAAGCCGACGGTCGAGGAGGCGCCCTCCGACCTTGCAAGTCTGGGCCGCTATATCCTCACCAAGGAGGTGTACGCCGAGATACAAAAGACGGCTCCCGGCAAAAACGGCGAGCTGCAGCTGACCGATACCCTAAACAATATGTGCAAATCACACGGCGTTTACGCCTGCGAATTTACCGGGCGGCGGTACGACATGGGCGACAAGCTGGGCGCCATGCAGGCCGCCGTCGAGCTCTCCCTGTCCCATCCCGAATTTGGCGAAAGGTTCCGCGCATATCTGATCGGGCTGAGCAAGACGCTATGAGCTTTGTCATTCCGTGTTGTAAAAACTGTTTGACAGTCCTCGCCGATTTATGTATAATAGCTTGAGTAGTGTTTCCACGAGATAATAGTCGGCTGGTTTTTGATCTTTTAGCGTCTGTCATCACGAATTTTCTTGAACGTAGCGCTATTACGCCCTGCGAAAAATCGTTTCAACAGACACAAAAATCTCTAAAAACCTGCTCGATTACACGCGTGTCAACACTACCTAGACACTTATGCGAGGGTGGCGGAACTGGCAGACGCGCACGTTTGAGGGGCGTGTGGGCAACCGTACGGGTTCAAGTCCCGTCCTTCGCACCAAAG
>JAIRRW010000008.1 GCA_031255775.1 Clostridiales bacterium | reverse complement strand
TATCGATAGTGATTATGATGATGAAAAGGAAACAGTAAACGGCATACCGTTAGAAGATTATATTGTGACACATCAAGACGAAATTGTAAAAGACTATAAAAAAGCATCTGAAATGTGTTTAGGTAATGCTGCAAGTAAAGTGTTTTCGACGCAGGGTGATTTTTCGCAAGATCTTATCAATGCTATCATGAAAGTAATTAAAGAGCGTAACCATATTATCCATAATTATTTTAAAGAGACTGACTTTTATACACATTGGAATAATGAGAAATTTCTTAAACACCAGATAGCGTATCTTAAAAAAAGAGTGGATAAGACGAGAAATGTTTGCGACCGGCTGCGTCTTTCTTTGGGAGCTGAACTTTGGGTTGACCGTTGGGATAAGCAATTGGGCGACCACAAGAAATTAAAAGACAGAATATAACATAACAAACGGGACGGGGGCGTTATACGATTATCGAAAGCGGCAGCGTACGCCCGCGTGTTTGTGCATTTGTGTTAGAAAGCGCCTTGAATTTGTTTGCAAAAACGGACGGAATTGTATATAATAAATTCGTTATAATGATTGACGTAAAACGTTACGCTTTTTTGGAGGAAGGTTTGTGAAGCATATTAGGATCGTTTCGGAAAACGCGTTTAAGCGCGAGGGGAAAACAAATTGCGGCGAATGTCAGACAAGCTGTCAGTCGGCCTGCAAGACCAGCTGCACGGTGGGGAATCAGTCCTGCAAGCAGGGTCGGACCGCCAAAGAGGGCAAGGAAGACCGGGTCTAGGCTTGTATGGTACATACGTTTGAATGCTTGGGCTCCGCTTTTGCTTTGGATACCGAGAGCGGCTCCTTCTTTCAAATCGATTCGGCGGTCAAAGAAATTATCGATGAAATCAATTCTCCCGTTGTTTTGTCAAGGGGAGAATTTGCGTGTTTGACGGCCGACGCGAACGGCGGGGACGGGGAGAACCGCCCGACCGGAGACGGGAGAAAGGCGGCCGACGCGAACGGCGGGAAAGTTTTAGAGCGCGGCACACTTCCCCCGTCCCCCTGTGTTGCTGGTGTTGACGGCCGGGGGCGGGAAAGTTTTTGCGCGGACGCGTCCGAAAGAGCGGAGGCCAAGCGGGAGGTGGACGCCTTGATCGAGCGGGGCGTCCTGTTTTCGCCGCGCGTCGATCCGGCGGTTTCTAAATTTAGCGGCGTCGTCAAGGCGCTGTGCCTCAATATTTCGCATCTGTGCAACCTGCGGTGCGCCTATTGCTTTGCGGACGGCGGCGCTTATCGGGGCAAGGAGGCGAATATGCCGCTCAAAACGGCCTGCGCCGCCGTGGATTTTTTGATCGAAAGGAGCGGGACGCGCCGACACCTCGAAATCGATTTTTTCGGGGGGGAGCCGCTGTTGAACCGGCAGGTCATGAAGGACGCCGTGCGGTACATTCGGCGGCGCGAGGCGGAGACGGGCAAGGTGTTTCAGCTGACCGTCACCACCAACGCCATGGGGCTGGACGAGGACGCCGTTGACTTTTTTAACCGCGAAATGTACAACGTCGTCGTCAGTATAGACGGGCGCGAATCTGTCCATAATACGGTAAGAAAAACGGTATCGGGCGGCGGTTCGTTTGACGTTGCGCTCAAAAACGCGCTGCGCTTTAAGGAAAAGCGGGTGGGGCTGTACTATATACGCGGCACCTACACGGCGCGAAACACCGATTTTTCCAAGGACGTTTTTTATCTCAATGATCTGGGGTTTGACAGCCTGTCGATCGAGCCCGTCGTTTTGCCGGCCGACCGGGAGCTTGCCCTCAAAGAGGCGCACCTGCCCGCGCTGTTTGCCGAATACGAGACGCTGGCCGCCGGGTATCTCGAGCGGCGGCAAAAAAACCCGGCCTTTACGTTTTTTCACTTTATGCTGGATATTTACAATCCGCCCTGCCGCGAAAAGCTGACCAAGGGCTGCGGCGCGGGCTGCGAATATCTGGCGGTCGCGCCCGACGGCAGTCTGTATCCCTGTCATCAGTTTGACGGCGAGGCGGCCTACCGCGTCGGCAATGTGTTGGACGGCTCCTTTTCGGAGGAGATCCCCCGGCTTTTTTCGGGCGTCAACGTTTTGACAAAGGCGGCGTGCGCGGGCTGCTGGGCAAAGTACTATTGCAGCGGCGGCTGCAACGCCAACGCGGCGCTCATCGGCGGCAATATCCTGCGGCCGGACCCCGTTTCCTGCGCGTTGATGCGCAAGCGGATCGAGTGCGCCCTCGCCGTTTCGGCAATAGAGAACGCAAATACTTGATTCTAATCCGGTTTGATTCGGTTTAATCCGGCATAATTACTAAAATACTAAAATATGTCGGATTCGTTTGACTTGCGAGCGGAATTTATTATATAATTGTTCCGTTGTATGCTGGAAAGTATGCCGGAAAGTACGTTGGAGGACTTTAGATGAAGAAAAAATCTTCAATAGTCAAGCTGTCGATTGTCGGTTTTCTCATCGTTGTGGGGATTGTTTTATCGGTTGTTTCCTTTCCCGTCGGATTCAACCATGATTATACGTCGTTCGCACGCGCCATTAAACTGGGATTGGATCTCAAAGGCGGCGTCTATGCCGTTTATGAAGCAAATAACGATAACGTCGATGACTTTTCGTCCAAGCTGAACGGGACGCGCACGCGGTTGCAGGATATGCTGGTCGGAAAGGGCTATGCCGAAGCGCGCGTGACGGCGGAGGGCACAAACCGCCTTAGGGTGGAGGTTCCCGATGTGGACAACCCCTCGCAGGTCTTTACGCTGATCGGCCAGCCGGCCGAGATCGAGTTTGTCCTGGATGAAAGCGACGTCGTCGTCATCCGGGGCGATGACGTCAAATCGGCGTCGGCCGGTTACGGCGGCGAAAACGGCGAGCCGACCGTCAGCCTGGAATTGACGACGGCCGGCGGCAATCGGTTTTTCGAACACACCAGCGCGAACGTCGGCAAAACGATGTCGATCTATCGCGTTGTGGACGGCAGTCGGGAGGAGCGGCCGATCTCGACGGCGACCATCAACGAGGGGATATCCGGCGGAAAGGTCGCCATCACGATGTCGGGCACCGACCTAAAGCCCGCGCAGGATCTGGCCGACCAGATCAACAGCGGCACCTTTGCCGTCAATCTCGCCCTTTTGGAGAGCTCGACCGTCCCGCCGTCGTTGGGCGGACAGGCGCTGTTTTACAGCTTGATCGCCGCGGGCGTCGGCCTTTTCTTGCTGATGGCCTTTTTGATTTGGCGGTATCGGCTGATGGGCGTGGTCGCGTCCATCGCGCTGTGCGCCTACTGCGTGCTGATCGTCATGTTTTTGGCGATATTCCCTTGGGTACAGCTCACCTTGCCGGGCATTGCGGGCATCATCCTGAGTATCGGTATGGCGGTGGACGGCAACGTCGTCATTTATGAGCGGATCCGGGACGAGTACGCGGGCGGAAAGTCGATACTGGCGGCCTACTACGCCGGGTTCAAGCGCGCGCTCGCGCCCATCATCGACGGCAACGTGACGACCATTATCGCGGCGTTTATCCTCCTGTTTTTGGGCGGAAGCTCGTTAAACGGCTTTGGCGTGACGCTCCTGATCGGTATCGTTTTGTCCGTGCTGACCTCTCTGGTCATCACGCGGTTCCTCTTAAAATGGTTTCTAAATCTCAACAGCACGGACCCCAAGCTGTACAACCTAAAGCGCGGGAAAAATGTGACGGTCACGGAGGAGGACGGCGGCGACGCGGAAGCACCCGATTCGGCCAAAATTCCCGCCGGCAAGCTGAACGAAGGAGCGTCCGCGTAAATGAAAATGAAAAAGCTGAACAAGTTGTTTGACAACGATTTTAAGATTGTCGAAAATAAGGGCAAGATTCTGCTGGTTCCCTTGGCCGTTATCGTTTTGACGCTGATCATGGGCTTCATCCATTTGGGGACACGGGGCAGCTTTATGAGCGTCGGGATGGATTTTACCGGCGGGTACCGCATCACGATCAAGCTCGGCGCGACCTTGACCGACGACAATTATGATTTTTACGCCGACCGGGCCAAAAATGCCGCCGAGACGCTGACCAAGGCGGACGGCGAGCCGTACGGGCTCAAGATCGCGGACGTCTCGTCGCAGGGCGAGGGCGGCGACGCGGCGATCGTGCTGAAATTTTTGCCGATCGGGTCGGACGACGAAATGAACGAGCTGAACGATCGGCTTCAAAAAAGACTGACCGACGTCATCTTTTTGCTCGAAGCCGAATCCCACGTCTTTGACGGAAACGTTGTGACGGTGACGTACGGCATCGATTTGATCGGCGATTACCCGGACAACATTGCCGAAAATTTGAGGAAAAACGGCTTTGCGGCGGGTGCGCCCCGCTACGACGCCGAAAACGCGCCCAAGCGGGTCTCGTTTGCGCTTTCGCAAGCGGACATCGCGGGCAGGGAGGCCGATTTTGTCAACGCCCTTTCGATATCCGACGCCTATTCGGGCGAGGTGTCCAACGGCGGACAGACCGGCGCGGTGGTCAGCGGCGAGATTTTGGCGCGCGCGCTTTTGGCCGTGGCCGTCGCGCTGATCCTCATGTTTTTGTATATCTTTATCCGGTTTGAATTTTTGAGCGGTATTGCCTCGGTTTTGGCGCTGTTCCACGATCTTTTGATGATGTTCTGCTTTATGATCATCTTTCATATCGAGATCACCAACACCTTTATGGCGGCCGTCATCACCATTTTGGGCTATTCGATCAACAACTCGATCATCATATTCGACCGTGTGCGCGAAAACGTGCGGAACATGGCGGGAAAACGGGTGGCCGGCCGCGTGGCAAAGCCGGCGTTTATCGCCAACAAATCGGTCAAGGACACCGTTTGGCGCAGTATCAACACCACGGTGACCACGCTCATCATGATTGCGATGGTGGCGATTATCGGCGTGTGGGACATTCGGATCTTCGCCCTGCCGCTCATCGCGGGCCTGCTTGCCGGCGCGTATTCGTCGGTCTTGATCGCCCCCGCCGTTTGGGCGGCGCTCAAGGTCGTGTTTCCGGGTAAGGAAAAGGTCGTTAAGGAAAAGAAACAAAAAGCCGTTAAAGAGAATTTACAGGTTTAATGCCCGGCGGGCGGAAACGAAAAGACTGAAGACGCGTGCTTCAGTCTTTATGTATTGGGGGCTGTATTGAGGCTGTATTGGGGCTGAAAATGAATACCGTTATCAAAAGGAGAAATGAAACAGCGGCCGATCGGGAGGTCGTGTCCGCTCTGGCCCGGGAGACCGGGCTGGATGAGGTTTTTGCCGAGCTGCTGGTTTCGCGCGGGCTAAAAAGCGGCGCGGAGGCGCGGCGCTTTTTGTATCCCGATACGCAAAATCTGTCCGATCCCTTTTTGATGAAGGGCATGACGGAGGCGGCGCGCCGCATCCAAACGGCCATCGACAACCGCGAAAACGTCGTCATATACGGCGATTATGATGTGGACGGGATCAGCGCGACGGCCATTTTGTCTCTGTTTTTGGCCTCAAAGGGCCTCAACGTCTATTCGCACATCCCCAACCGATCGAGCGAGGGGTACGGGCTAAACGAAAAATCCTTGGCCGCGATCATCGAGCGGTCGTTTGCCGATCTTATCGTGACCTGCGACTGCGGCATCTCGGGCTATCGCGAGGTCGAGTTTTGCAAGGAACTGGGCGTGGAGATCATCGTGACCGATCATCACGAGGTTTCCGGCCAAATCCCGGACTGTATCGTGGTCAACCCCAAGCAGGCCGATTGCGGCTATCCCGACACCATGCTGTGCGGCGCGGGCGTGGCCTTTAAGCTCGTGCACGCGCTGGGCGGCCTTGACGCCGCGCTCGAATACATCGACCTCGCGGCGCTGGCCACGGTGGCCGATCTCGTGCCGCTCCTAAACGAAAACCGCTTGATCGTTCAGCTGGGCTTGGAGGCGATCGCCAAGAAAAAAAATTTGGGGCTCAGTCTTTTGATTGCCGACCAGGAGCTCACAAGGGTGACCAGCGGGGACATTGCCTACAAGCTCGCGCCCCGCATCAACGCGGCCGGACGGCTGGGCGACGCGTACCGCGCGTTTGAGCTTTTGACCACCCGGGACGTCGCGGCGGCGCGGGAGATCATCGACGAACTAAACGGGGACAATCAAAAGCGCAAGGAGCTGTGCGACACGCTGTACGGCGAGGCGGCCGCCGACCTGTCCTACGAGAATATGACGGACGACCGCGCCATCATTTTGAGCCATCCCGATTGGGAAAAGGGCATTACGGGCATTGTGGCGGCGCGGCTTGCCGGCGACTATAGGCGGCCCGCGTTTATCTTGGTCAAATCGGGCGACGCCTATAAGGGGACGTGCCGCGGCATCGAGGGCGTCAGCGTCTACGCGCTCTTGTCGGGCGCCGCCGAATATTTGATCGAATTTGGCGGCCACGCGCAGGCGGCCGGTTTTTCCATCGCCGAAAAAAATATTCCCGCCTTTAAGGCGCACGTCAACGCCGCGCTGAAAGAGCTGGACGAAACGCTGTTTTACCCCTCGGTCTCCTACGATATTGCCCTGGACGCCGACAAGCTCACCGAGTCGGCCGCCGCCTCGCTCAAATTGCTGGAGCCCACCGGAAACGGCAACCCGAGGCCGCTGTTTAAGGTGACGGCGGGCGAGCTCCGCGCGGCGCCCTGCAAAAACAATCCGGCGCACATTTCCTTTTCGCTGCCCGGCGGCCTGAATGTCTTTGCCTTTGGCTACGCCCGGCAGGCCTATCAGCTTTTGGGGACGGGAAAGAGAGAGCTGGTGATCGAATTGCAGGAGGCCGCGATCGGGCGGCAGGCCTACAAGGGGATCTTGCGCGGCTGTTCGCCCGAAGCCCTGTACATCAACGACGACGCGGCCGCGGGGTATCCGTACGCGCTGTTAAAGTACCCGGCGGACGGGACGGCGGCGATAACGAACGGCAACGGACGCTTGCATTTTTACGCGCCGGACGAGCCGGAGGCGCCGGCCGGAAACGCGCTGTACGGGACGCTTTTGATCGCGGACGGCAGGGCGTGCTACGAGAGGGCGGCGGCGCGTTTGCCCGGCTGCATGATCCATGAATATATGTACCCGGTTTCGGCCAATAATTACAGCAAGATCATCGTCGCGCCCGACCTCGATCAAAGGGCGGATTTTGCCCATTATAAAAAGATCGTCTTTCTGTTTCGACCCTTTCACGACGGCCCCGCCCGCTACCTCCAAGCGCTGTGCGGCGCCGACGTGTATCTGCCGGATATGCCGCCGCCGCCGCCCGCCGTCAAGACCGGCCGCGACGAGTTTTTGCGGTATTTTGCCGCGATCAAGCGTGCCGCAATCACGGGCGCGGGCAGCGAATACGCCTACTTCAAAAGGCTCTCCGCCGCCGAGGCGGGCTTGACGTACCCGCAATTTCTTGTCTGTGCCGCGGTTTTCGGCGAGCTGGGGCTGCTCACGGCAAGCAAAACCGAAAAGGGCTACGGCCTGTGCGTCAATCCCGGCGTCAAAGCGGAGCTTGCCGCATCGCCGATCTACCGCTTTTTGAGCGGCTTGGAGTCGTAAAAATCTTGGCAAAAAGCAGTTGGGACAAGGAAATAGAGGCGTTTCGGAAAAAGCTGGCGGATACCTTTGCCAACCCGGCTCAGCTGGAGCCGATCCTAAACGCCCTCGATTACGCGGCCGAGATGCATAGGACGCAGCTGCGCGATTCGGGCGAGCCGTACATCACCCACCCGGTCGCGGTCGCGTCCGTCCTGTTTGACATGGGGCTCGATTATCATACCTTGGCGGCCGCCCTCTTGCACGACTGCTTAGAGGATACCGCGGCGACCGAGGAGGAGCTAAAAAAACGCTTCGGCGGCGAGGTCACCGAGCTGGTCAAGGCCGTCACAAAGCTGGATAAGATCGCGTTTTCCTCCAAGGAGGAGGAGCAGGCCGAAAATTTTAGGCGGATGTTTATGGCGATGGCCAAGGACATTCGCGTCATCATCATCAAGCTGGCCGACCGTCTGCACAATATGCGGACCATCGGCGGGCTGACGCCCCAGCGGCAGACGGCCATGGCGACCGAAACGCTGGAAATCTTTGCGCCTCTGGCCTCGCGTTTGGGGTTGAGCTATCTAAAATGCGAGCTGGAGGATTTGTGCTTAAAGGTTCTGCACCCCGATATTTACGAACGGCTGGTCAGCGAGATCGCCCTAAAACGCGCCGAGCGGCAGGAGCTGGTCAATCATATATGCGCGCGGCTGACGGCGCTTTTAAAGGAGCTTAATATCAAGGGGGAGGTCAGCGGCCGTCCCAAGCATTTTTACAGCATCTATAAAAAAATGGTGGTCAACAACCGTTCGTTCGAGCAGATCTACGACCTCACGGCCGTGCGCGTCATCGTCGAGAATGTGCGGGACTGCTATGAGGTGCTGGGCATGATCCACACGATGTGGAAGCCCATTCCCGGCCGGTTTAAGGATTTTATCGCGGTGCCCAAGGCCAACAATTATCAGTCCCTGCACACCACCGTCATGACCTCGTACGGAATGCCCTTCGAGATACAGATCCGCACCTACGAAATGCACAAGATCGCCGAGTACGGGATCGCCGCGCACTGGAAGTATAAGGAAAACCGTTCGGCGAGCACCGAGTTTGACGAAAAGCTCGAATGGCTGCGCGGCGTCATGGACGTGCCCAGCGACAGCACCTCGCCGCAGGAGTTTTACGAATCGTTAAAGGTCGATCTCTTTAGCGGACAGGTCTTTGTGTTTACCCCAAAGGGGGATGTGATCACCCTGCCGGAGGGCTCCGGCCCCGTGGATTTTGCCTATTCGGTTCATTCGGAGGTGGGCAATCACTGCGTGGGCGCCAAGATCAACAGCAAGATCGTCCCCCTAGAGACCAGGCTGTCCACCGGCGATTATATCGAGGTCATCACGGCGGCCAACGCGAAGGGCCCCAGCCGGGACTGGCTGCGTTTTGTCAAGACCTCGCAGGCAAAATCCAAGATTCGCGCCTTTTTCAAAAAGGAATTAAAGGAAGAAAACATCAAGCGAGGCCGCGAAATGCTGGAAAAGGAGGCAAAAAACCGCGGCTACACGCTATCCGGCCTCATGGTGCCCAAGTGGCTGGACGTCATCATGCAGCGGTATTCGATCACGTCGATCGACGATTTGTACGCGTCGGTGGGATACGGCGGCTTTACCGTCAATCAGATATTATCCAAGCTGATCGACTTTTATAAAAAGGAACAGCACGCCGCCGCGCCCGTCAAGACCGGCAGCGCCCCCCGCCACTCGATCAGCGGCGGTGTGGTGGTCAAGGGTCACGACGATCTTTTGGTGCGCATATCCAAGTGCTGCAACCCCGTGCCGGGCGATGAGATCGTCGGGTTCATCTCGCGCGGGCGGGGCGTGGCGATCCACCGTTCCAACTGCCCCAACCTAAAAAACGTCGAGGATTTTAGGCTGATCGAGGCGCACTGGACGGGCGCAAACCTCAAAAATTTTGTGGTGTCCCTACAGGTCGAGGCCAAGGATCACCCCAGCCTGCTCTCGCGCATCACGACGGCGATCAGCGAAATGAAGCTGTCCATCACCAATATGTATGCGCGTACCGACAAAAACGGCAACGCCATCATCAATCTCAACGTCAGCGTCGAGACGATGGACGAATTCGATCTCCTGATCAAAAAGCTGGGGCAGCTCCCGCACATCGATAAGGTTTTTCGGAGCAGCGCGGGGTAGGTATGGCGAAACAAAAAAGCGGCGCCGTCGGCCGCCCGCGCTTTAGAGAGGCGCATACCCCCCATGTATAGGCTTGTCACGGACGCGCCCGGCCAGGAGGCCGAGCTTTTAGACCTGTATAAACAGTTTTACCCGGCGGATAAGGCCGCGTCCGCGCCCGACATTCGGCATCGGTTTGCCCGGGTATGCGGCGGCTGGCAAAACGAGATCGGCATAGACGGGCGGAAATACGCTTATTTTTACGCGGTCGACGCACGGGCAGCCGACGACGCGCTGCTGGCCAAACGATTGGAAAAACGCGCCGCCAAGCTGGCGCTGTACCGTTCTCTCGCCGACTTTAGCGGCCTCGCGCTGCCCTGGGGCAGTCTGACGGGTATCCGACCCACCAAGCTCGCCTACGAGCTGTTGAGCGAAGGGATTCGACCCGAGGCGCTGGCCGATACGCTCTGCGAAAGGTATGACGTCAGTCCCGAAAAGGCGGCGCTCACCGCAAGGATCGTTCGGGCGCAGGCGGGATACCTGACGCAGGACGAAACCCGCTATAATCTCTATCTCCATGTGCCCTTTTGCACGACAAAATGCCGGTATTGCTCGTTTATTTCGGAGACCGCGGATCGGGCGGCGGCGCTGATCCCGGGGTATGTCGAGCTGCTTAGACGCGAGACGGCCGCCGCCCTTAGCTTGATCGAAAAAAAGGGCGGCCGCCTGTTTTCGGTCTATGTCGGCGGGGGGACGCCCACGGCGCTCTCGGCGGGGCAGTTGGACGCGGTTTTGGGCGAAATCCCTTTATCGGGCATCGAGTGCACGGTCGAGGCGGGCAGGCCGGACACCATTACCCAAGAAAAGCTGGCCGTCCTTTCGGCGCGGGGCGTATCCCGCGTCTGCGTCAATCCGCAGACCTTTCACGATGATACGCTGATCGGCATGGGGCGCGGCCATACGGTGGCCGATTTTTACCGCGCCTACGAGCTGGCAAGGCGGTTCGGGTTTTCGCTGAACCTCGATCTGATCGCCGGGCTGCGGGGCGAAACGGCGGCCGATTTTTTACACTCCCTTTCCTGCGCGGCCGCTCTTGCGCCCGAAAACCTCACGATCCATACGCTGTCCCGCAAGCGCGGCGCGGGGTTGTACGGCTAGGTGTTCGAGTCCGCCGGCGGGGTGGCGGCGGCGGTGGAGGAGGCGCATCGGGTTTTGTCCGAAAAAGGGTACCTGCCGTACTATCTCTACCGCCAAAAAAACATGGCCGAAAATCTCGAAAACACGGGGTATTGTCTGCCGGGTCGGCAGTGCGTCAACAATATCACCGTCATGGAGGAGAGCCTGTCGGTTATCGCCTGCGGCGCCGGAGCGATCAGCAAGCGGGTATTCGCCAAAGATAATCGGATCGAGCGGCATCCCAACCTCAGGGACATCAAGCTGTACATGGCCGAATTTGAGGACCGCCTCACCCGAAAAGAGCGCTTTTTTACCGAATAATAATCTTAATATCTTTAATATCTTTAATCTTTTTTTCTTTACAAGTATTTCTCGATGTGTTATACTGGATCGGTACCTTAAAACCGCAGGTTCCGCGCTCTCCAGGCGGCTACTTAGGTTTAAGGCGAATCTATTTTATTTTACGGAGGTCATTTACCATGGACAAGGACGTTAAGGCGGCCATTATCGCCGAGTACGCCACACACGAGGGGGACACGGGCAGTCCCGAGGTGCAAATTGCGCTGTTATCCTGGCGCATCAACCATCTGACCGAGCACCTAAAGGTACACGCCAAGGATTTTCATTCGCGGCGCGGGCTTTTGCAGATGGTCGGATCGCGGCGCAGCCTGCTCAACTATCTAAAAGAAAAGGATATTGAGCGCTACCGTCAGCTTTTGGCCAAGCTGGAACTCAGGAAGTAAAAAGTCAAGGGCGCACCGTTTTAAGAGCGGCATGGAGTAGGCAAATCATGTGTTATACGGCGTGACAAAGAGTGAGGTTCAGACGGGCAACAGTTGTTTTGCCGCCGAAGGGAGTGTATATGGACATACATGACCGAGGCGGCGCGCCGAACCGACAATCGCTTGCGATTGCTAACTTTGCGTCAGCAAAGTTCAGAGAGGTTCGGCCAAGCGTAGCCCGTATCAACCCACTATCTGTCACGCCGATCCGACGGCGGCTTATTGGCCGCGTTAACTCGCGCTGTCTTCTCGATTCGCACGAAGACAGGATATGACTGAAGATTTTAAGAA
>JAIRRW010000005.1 GCA_031255775.1 Clostridiales bacterium | reverse complement strand
TAATTGAATGTACGGCACACCGTAAAACGAATGTCCTCCGATACGTATACTATAGCATGATTTGGTAAAAAATGTCAAGCTGTTCGCGGTGTCGCGAGACGGGGTTTGTGTATTAACACGAAGTAACAGCCGTGTTATCGGATCAATATACCCGGGCTAATTTTTGACATATCCAAAAGAGGAGCAATGAGTTTTCGCCAACCCCATACGGGACTTTTGCCTATCTTTTTGGCCGGCGTCAAAAAGAAAAGAAGCTCAAAAGTGTCCCCGGCGCTTGTTTGGCGCACAATAAAGCGCCTATGTCCGTGTCTGCGGCAATAAGCGGGCTTTTCTCCCGGAAATCCGGGTTGTGTAATAAGAAAAATAAATCGGTAAATACCCCGCAGCTCTGCTGCAAAAAGGCGGCGCAGCCGCGTGTCCGCAGCTTGCTCTTTCGTATATACCGATTTATTACACGCGTGGAAACGCCACCCAGTATATAAAGAAAAACGGTACAAGTCAGTTTATACCGTTAAGCGCTGGCGCTTTCGATTTCGTTTTATAAAATGCCGCCGAGGCTCTCATTTTATCGCGGGATAAGGTGTCCGCAAATATTTTTCGATTCGGCAAAATTTTATGGGTTCGAGGGCTTGACAAGCCTTAAAAAATTAAGATAATATAAAGTTGACTTTAAAATATCTTAAAAAGGAGCTTGGCTATGTCGGCGTATATCAGTCGGACGATCGAAGATAAATTTTTGCGCATGAGCGGGTTTTTCAAGGCCGTGTTGATTACCGGCGCAAGGCAGGTCGGCAAGACGACCATGCTGACACACTTGGCAAAAGGGCAAAATCGGACAATGGTTTCGTTGGACAACGACGACGTAAGGGGGCTTGCCCAAAACGATCCCAAGCTGTTTTTTCAGAGATACAAGCCGCCGATTTTGATTGATGAGGTGCAAAAAGCGCCGCAGCTTTTTAATCAAATTAAAATTATTTGCGACAGCCGTGAGGATAAGGGGCTTTTTTGGCTGACCGGCTCGCAAAAATATTCTATGATGAAAAATGTCGGCGAAAGCCTGGCGGGTCGGATCGGAATCCTGGAATTGTTCGGCTTTAGCCGCAGTGAGCTGTGCGGGTATAAATTTGCCGAGCCGCTCAAATTTGATATGGATTCGCTGCTCGCGCGGGAGAGGCTGACCGACCGCGCCGATATGATCGGCGTGTTTGATTACATTTGGCAGGGCGGTATGCCGCAGGTTCAAAACGCCGGTGCGGAGGAACGGCAGGTATATTTTAATTCGTACGTCAATACTTACATCCTGCGAGACGTTTTAGAGATCGGCCGCGTTGCGGACAGTATCAAGTTTAAAAGATTCCTGACCGCCTGCGCCGCCGAAACCGCGCAGCAGCTCAACCTGTCCAGGCTTGCGCAAATAGCCGAAATATCCCAACCGACGGCAAGCGCATGGCTAAAATTGCTCGAAAGCCTAAATATCGTTTATTTACTTCAGCCGTACGCCAACAACCGCCTAAAACGCCTTTCAAAAACCCCCAAGCTCTATTTTATGGATACGGGCTTGTGCGCGTTTCTTACCAAGTGGCCCACGCGCGAAACGCTGATGGACGGCGCGGCAAACGGCGCGTTTTTCGAAACCTTTGCGGTGACCGAGCTGCTCAAAGGCTATGCGTATTCCGCCGTCTATCCCGAAATCGGCTACTACCGCGACGGAAACAGCAAAGAAATTGATTTGTTTATTCAAATGGGCCAAGCGATCCATCCCCTCGAAATCAAGCTGTCGGCAAACCCCGATAAGCGCGAAGTAAAAAAGTTTGACGCGCTTGAAAAATCCGGTTTAACGCGCGGGAACGGCGGGATCGTCTGCCTGTGCGAAACCACCCTGCCAATCAATCGGTTGGATTGTATGATTCCGGCTCGGCTTCTTTAATGAGGCCGTGTTCTAAATTTTAATTTTCGTATCCTTATTTCCCGGGGGCGGGCAGGCCGTTTGCGTCATAGTGCCAGTCCCGGCTTGCGCCGGTCAGGGCGTAGTATTTGTTTGCCGCGTTTTTTATTTGCGGGCAATCGGCAAAAACGGAGGCAAACGCGGCTTGGCCGCCTCCGGCTTGGCCGTTTCCGAAGAATACCCTGTTTACGGCGTTCGATCCGGCAAACACGTTGGCGTCAAGGGCGGAGAAATCCAAATAATTCGACAGCGCAAACGTTTTGAGCGCGGCGCAGCCCGCAAAGGTGTTGGCCGGAATTTTGAAGGCGCTGGGCAGAGTCCGATTCCAGACGAAGGTTTCTACATTTTTGCAGTTTTGAAACATCGTGACGTACAGGTCATTCGTGCGGTATACAATTGTTTTTAGGCTGGCCGGCACGTGTGCCGCGTTGTTTGCCGTTGCGTCCGCCAGCCAAAAGAAGCTGGCAAGCTGCCTGGTGGTGGCATTCGTCGGGAAAGAATTAAAGGTCAAATCCATGCGGGCGAGCTTGGCGCAGCCGGTAAACGCGCCCCGTTCAACGGTTATGGTGCGGCCGCTTGTATGATTGGTGAGATCCAGGCTTGTCAGCCCCGCATTGAGAAAGGCGCCGTTGCCGACGTCGCTGCTTCTTATGGTGATCGAAACGCCCGGGCCTTCCTTAAATTTGATCGATTCTAAGGACGCGCAGTTTTCGAAGGCCGAAAATTCGATCGTGCCGCTGATTCCGTTTGGCGTGGATAGGGCGGCAAGCGCGGTACAGTTTTTAAAGGCGCGGGAAGGGATGCCGCTAAAATCGGGCAGAACGATCGTTTCGATATATTGGCAGCCGTCAAATACGCTCGAAACCAAGCCGTTGTTTCCCACGGTTTTCAGCTCCACCCGTTTGAGCGATTGCGGGACGGCCGCGTTGCGGGACGACGTGGAGGCTGCCGTGCTGAAAAGATAGCCGAGGCTTTCGGACGCGGACATAGCCGACCCCAGATACGGCAGCTTTAGGGTGTGCAGCGAGGTGCAGCCGCCAAAGACGTTTATGCCGATCGAGGTCACCCTGTCGGGAACGGTAAACTCGATAAACTGACAGTCGGCAAACGCGCTGTCCGCAATTTGGGTGACGGCCGCCGCCGCGGTCAAATCGGTTGCCTTAGAGCCGTGCTGCAAAACCGCGGGCGTTGATTTTTTGTAGAGATAAGTCCCCGCCGAGGCGTAAACCGTGTTGTCCGCATGGACCGACAGCGATGTGATCCCGCCGCCAAAGCCGCCCGCGCCGATGGCGGAGACCGATGCGGGTATGCGCAAAGAGGTGAGCGCGTCGCAGCCGATAAACGCCGTCGGATCAAGCGTCAACAGACCCGTCGGCAGCCAAAGTTTTTCGAGCGACGCGCAGCCCTTAAACGAGTTTGCCCCGATCTCGGTCAGGTCGTTGTCCAAATGGATGGATCTGATGTTTGCGCAGCCCTCAAACGCGCCGACCGAGAAATCCGTGTAGAGCATCGCGCCGTTCCCGAAGTGACCGCCCGGCACCGTGCCGACGGTTATCGTGACGGTCGCTAGGACCGTCGGGACCGTGTCGGGATCGGACGGCGTCAGCCTCCCGAAAACGCGCCCGAAATAGGGGGCGGCATTGTCCCATTCTCCCGTAAACGGCGCGGTATAGCTCGTGAGGTTTGCGCAGCCCATAAACGCCCCCGCCTCGATCTGCCGCAGGGCGCCGTCGCTCTGGATGACCGCCGAGCGTAAATTTAGGTTGCCGCTAAAGGCCTCCTTCGCAATTTTCAGGACCGGCTCCGAATCGATCTCTGCGGGAATCACCAGATGTTGGATATCCGCGTATGCCGGCGTCAGGCCGGTGATCATCAGGCCGGCCGCCTCGCCGATCTCCACCGATTCCGTCGTAAACATCCGCTGCGCTTTGGGCGTTGCCGTGGCCTCGCTTGCCGCGCTGTCGCCCAAGGCGTTGTGGGCGCGGACCTTAAAGGTGTATGATTCGTCGTTTTTTAAGCCCGTAAAGAGGTGTCCCGTGTTGCTGTCCGCCTCCTCCCAGCCTACGCCGCCGAACATCCATACTTGGTACAGCGTAATGGCCTCGCCGCCGTCTGCGGGAACCGTCCAGGAGAGCGTGACCTGCCGGTCGCCCGGCGTCGCCAAAAAGCTTCCGGGCGCGTCGGGGACGGTTACGGGTTTTGCCGTTACCGTGTTTTCCGCGCCCGCGCCCATAGCGTTGACGGCGCGGACCTTAAAGGTGTATGTCGTGCCGTTGGCCAAGCCCGTGAAAGTGTGGCTCGTGCTCAACCCCACACATTCCCAAGTCGAACCGCCGTCACCGGACACTTGATAGGCGGTGATAGGCGCGCCGCCGTCATAAGCGGGCGCAACCCAAGTCAGATCGACCCGCCCGGCGCTCACTGCCGCCGCAAGGTTTGCGGGCGCGTCGGGGACGGTCGCGGGCGTCGCGTTAAGTTCGGCAGCCGTGCCGGGTCCCGCGCTGTTGACCGCGCGAACCTTAAAGATATATTCCGCGCCGTTTTCTAAGCCCGTGAAAGTGTATTCGGCGCTTGACCCCGCACATTCCCAAGTGCCGCCGCCGTCGCCGGACACTTCGTATTTGGTGATCGCCGCGCCGCCGTTTGCGTTGTCCGGCACCGCAGTCCACCTTAGCGTAACCTGTCGGTCGCCCGGCGCCGCGACAAAGTTTGCGGGCGCGGCGGGGACGGTCGCGGGCGCCGCGATAACTTCGGCTTCCACACCGGGTCCCGCGCTGTTGCGGGCGCGAACCTTAAAGGTGTACGGTTCGCCGTTGGTCAAGCCCGTAAAAGTATGTCCCGCGTCGCTGTCCGCCTCCTCCCAGTCGCCGTCGGTGATCCATACCTCATACCAAATATCGTCCGCGCCGCCGTCGCTTGCGGGCGTCTCCCAAGTCAGCGTAACCTGCCCGTCGCCCGGCGCCGCGGTAAAATTCCGCGGGACGGAGGGAATCGTCACGGAGGCGGTCGGCGTCGCCGCGGCCTCGCTTGCCGCGCCGCCGCCCAAGGCGTTGCGGGCGCGAACCTTAAAGGTGTATGATTTGCTGTTTTCTAAGCCCGTAAAGGTGTGGCTCGTGCCTGACGCGTCCGTCCAGGACAAGCCGTCATCGCTAGACACCTCATATCCCGTAATCGTCAAGCCGCCGTTTGCGTCGTCCGGCACCTTAGTCCAAGTCAGCGTGACCTGTCGGTCGCCGGGCGTCGCGACAAAATTTGCGGGCGCGGCGGGGACGGTTACGGGCGTCGCGCCAATTTCGGCAGCCGCGCCGCCGCCCACGGCGTTGCGGGCGCGAACCATAAAGGTATATGCTTGCCCGTTTGTCAAGCCCGTAAAGGTGTGGGCGGTATCGGTGTCCGCCGTAACCCAAGGTTCATCGTCCATGCGTACTTGATATTCGATAATAGGCGTGCCGCCGGTTTGGGCGCTGCCCGATAGCGCCGTCCAAGAGAGAACGACCTGCGCGTCGCCGGGCGTTGCCGCAAAGTTTTTGGGCGCGGCGGGGACGGTTACGGGTGTCGCGTCAACTTCGGTTTCCGCGCCCGCGTCCACATCGTTGAGGGCGCGAACCTTAAAGGTGTAAGTTTTGCCGTTGTCTAAGCCTGTGAAGGTGTAGGTCAAAGCGGTTGTCGTGTCGCTTGTCCGCCAATGATTGATTGTGACCTCATATCTCGTGATTTCCGACCCGCCGTCGCTTTCGGGCGCCGTCCAGGAGAGCGTGACCTGCCTGTCGCCCGGCGCCGCGGCAAAATTCTGCGGCGCGGAGGGACCCCGCGCGGGCGCGTCGGGAAAGGCGGAGGGCGCGGTATAGCTTAGCGCCGCCGACCAGGGCGAATTTGTGTACCGTTCGCCGTCGCCGACCGCCATGACCTTGAGCGAATATGTACCCGCCGCCAGCGGCGCGAGGTTATACGCCACGGCGGTTTGCCGCGGTTTTTCGATGTCGTCAACCGACACGACATAGCCGAGAGCCTCTTCGACCGCGTTCCAGGTCAGCATTTTTGTGTCCGCGCTTGCCTTGACGCCCGCGGGGACGGCGAGCTGTGTCGGCTCGCCGCCCCGATCGGTCAGCACGATCGGCAAAACGATCGCCACCGACGTGATGAGCACAAAAGCCGCCGCAATGATCAACAGCGCCCATTTTTTCCTCTTAGTCTCAAACATAAAATTCTCTCTCTTGTTTTTCCTAAAAAAGCCGAACGATCCCTTTTCTTTTCCCTTTTTCGGCCCGACACAAGCAAAGCCGCGCGCCGTCCCTGACCATAGTAGCATAGTTGCTTGTTAAAACGCAAGTAATATACGGTTGGGCCGTGTTTTCCACGAGATAGGCATATATTGACAAACTTCGCCAAAAAACGTATAATTGCCCTAAGCCACGGTCATACGGCTTAGGGGAGAGAGATGGTTTATCCGATCAAGGTCAAGACGGAAAGGGATATTTTGCCCGGAAAAATTGCAATAATCGATTGCGCCGCGGACGGCTGTGACGGGTATCGGTTAGAATTGTCCGTAAATAAGCAAAAATATCTCTCGGAGGTTACGCCCAGAGACGCAGGGGGGCGACCCCTCCGATTTTTCCGAGGTTTACGGCTATACGTTGGAGTACGCGCTGTTCAGCCTGCAAAACAACCTGCCCAAAAATATGACGCTCCTGTGCTGTTTGTCCTGTCGTTACGGAAATTTCTGCCCCTACGGCGGGGATAAAATGTACTGCTTCAAGGCCTTTGACGCCGGCAATATCAAGGATAAATCGGACGTCGTTGACATATTTTCAAAAATGGACGGCCTGTCCGAAAAGGAGCTTTTAGCCATTCGGCGCCAACCGACCTACGCCTGCGGCGACTATGAGAAAATCGACGGCCAAGCCTACACGTACAACAACTGGCCGGATTATGTCAAGAGATAAAAACAGTATTTTTCACGCCGCCGGAATCAAAGCAAAGCTGACCAAGACCGCCTTAAAGGAGCTTGCGGTGCGGCGAAACTTTTTTTCTAACAGCCGTGTTTTATGGTCCATCTTAACCCCTGTTTTCGTAGGCCTGTTTTAGACCCATTTTTATGAAATTATTCGATTGAAACTATATCATAAAAGCAGGCCTTGTCAAGGCGATCAGGCGCGGAAACACGACCTAAAAACCGCCTGAAAATTGTCTAAAGACCGCCGCCGATTCTATTCGCGGGTGATGAGTTTTGCGGGGATTTTCTCTTTTATCGGGCGCAAATCGCCGCATATTTGCCTGTAGAGGGCTTTTGCGGCGTTGTATCCGATCGTGAGGGAATCCTGTAGGATGGTAAAAGCCTTGCTCTTGATGATGTGATCGAACGCGATAAATTCGTCGTCGTATATGATGGGTTGCAGGCGCGTGTGCCGCTGCTGATCCAAGGCCTCAAGGGCGTGAAAAAAGGCCAGCGACAGGGTATAGCCGTTGATAATAACGGCGTCTACCTCGGGGTGCGCCGCTAAAAATTTTTCGATCTGTTCGGCGGCGTGATCCACACGGTCCGCCTTTAGACGGAGGGTATTGTACGGCCTTATGCCGTCGTAAAATGTTAACAGGCCTTGCTCAAAGCCGTTGATTCGTTCGAGGTACGTGCTGGTGACCTTGGGCTCGGAAGCGATATAAACGATATGCTTATAGCGCTTTGCGCGGAGGTATCGGACGGTCTCAAAGGTCGAGCTGTAGTGGTCGGTGCAGACGTACCCGATATTGATGCCGTTGAGCAGGCGGTCGATCATGATGATCGGGAATTTGCCGATCGAAAGCCGCAGGAGCTCCTCGTTAAAGGTTTCGTTATCGACCGGAAAAATCAGCAGGCCCTTAAAATCCAGCGCGGAAACGGCCTTGATGTATTTGACCTCCTTTTCGGGGTCGTTTGCCGTCTGCATGATCAATAAATTGAGCGAATTTTCGTCGCAAAAGGTTGTTATGCCGCGCACGATATTATTGGCAAATTTTGTCTCCGTCGAAGGAATGATCAGGGCGATATTGTTCATAACCTTTTTCGCGGCGGGTTGCGGGGCGTCCCTGTTGGCAAAGGTGCCCTTGCCCTGCACGCGCACGATATGCTTTTTCTTTTCGAGCAGGGCGTACGCCTTTCCGACCGACTGCCGGCTCGCGTTGAATTTTTTGACCAGCTGATTCTCGGACGGGAGCTTAAAATCGGGCATGAGCCTGTTTGCCTCCAGCAGCTCCAAAACATACGCCATAATTTGCTCGTATAACAGGGTTTTCATGTTTTTACCTTATCACGCCGCTCATCAAAAGTCAACAGGACAAGTGTGACAACTTTATTTTTTTCCACACGGACGCCTATTGACTTTTCCCATACAATGGCTTATATTATAGGACATGAGGACGATTATTTTTGACTTGGACACGGTGAGGCCGGATCATTTGGGGTGTTATGGGTATGGGCGGAATACGTCCCCCAACATAGACGCGCTGGCGCGGGAGGGGACGCGTTTTACCAATTATTATTGCTCGGACGCGCCCTGTCTGCCGAGCCGGGCGGCGCTTTTGACGGGGCGGTTCGGCATACATACCGGGGCGGTGGGTCACGGCGGAACGGCGGGCGACATGCGGCTTCAGGGCGCGGCGCGGGGGTTTCGGGACACCCACATTCAAAACGGCCTGTGGAGTCTTTTTCGCCGGGCGGGGATGTATACGGTTTCGATCAGCTCGTTTCCGGAGCGGCACGCCGCCTGGTGGTTTGGTTCGCACCTAAACGAGCAGCACAACCCCACGGGCAAGGGCGGGATGGAATCGGCGGAGGAAGTCATGCCCACCGTGATGAATTGGCTAAAAAGCAACAAGGATCGGGACGACTGGGCGCTGCACGTCAATTTATGGGACGCGCACACGCCCTACCGCGTGCCTAAGGAATACGGGAATCCGTTTGAAAACGAGCCGCTTCCCGCCTGGCCGGACGACGGGGCCATTCGCGAACACCTCAACTATTGCGGGCCGCACGGGCTGCGGGATATGTTTATGTACAGCGGCGGCGACGACAGCCCGTATCCGCGCTATCCGGGCTCGGTTTACGACGCAAAGGGCGTAAAAACCCTGATTGACGGCTACGATTGCGGCATCCGATATATGGACGACAAGATCGGCGAAGTAACGGCGTTTTTGAAGGAAAACGGGCTGTACGAGGATACCTGCGTGATCGTGACGTCCGACCACGGCGAAAATATCGGCGAGCTGGGGATTTACGGCGAGCACGCGACCGCCGACCAGGCGACCTGCCGCGTCCCCATGATCATCAAACGGAAGGATTTTCTAAAAGGCCAAGCCGTGGACGATTTTCATTACAACGTCGATTTATGCCCGACGCTGGCCGAGATGTTTGGCCTGCCGCCCTACGCGAAATGGGACGGGATCAGCTATCTTGAGACCTTAAAAAGCGGCCGAAAATCCGGGCATGAGTATTTGGTTTTGAGCCAGTGCGCGCACACGCTGATGCGCGGCGTTCGGTTCGAAAAGTACCTCTACAGCCGGGTCTATCACGACGGGTTTCATCCCTTTCCCGCGGAAATGCTCTTCGATCTGGAAAAGGACCCCCACGAGCGGGACAATCTCGCGGCAGGGCGTCCCGAGCTTTGCGCCAAGGGCGCCAAGCTGCTACTCGAATGGCATACCGAGCAGATGCTCAAATCGGATTCGCAGGTCGATCCGCTCCTGACCGTTTTGGCCGAGGGCGGGCCGATGCACACGCGCGGCTGTCTGGAGGTTTTTTGCAAAAGACTGGCAGAAACGGACAGAGGGGACTATGCGGCGGCGCTGAGAAACAAGCATCCGAACGGAATCTAACGCCACCGCTTTCGGCTGAAAAGGGTTTTTTATGGGATTATTAAAATTTGTCAATATCAAGCAGGGGACGGATTCGCAGCTTCGGTTTTCAAGCGGAAACACGCTGCCGCTCACCGCGCTGCCGCACTCGATGGCGGCCTTTGCGCCGCAGACCGACAGCGAGCGGGGCAGGTGGTTTTATCACCCGAAGGATCGGAGCTGTGAGGGGATCCGCCTGACGCACCAGCCAAGCCCGTGGCTGGGAGATTTTTCGCACTTTGTCTTTATGCCCTGCTGCGGCGAAAAAATCAATTTTGAGCCGGACTTTAGGTGGTCGAGCTTTCGACCCGGGGAGGCGGCGCTAAGGCCGCACGAAATGCGCCTGCGTCTCTTGCGCTACGGCGCGGATTTTAGGCTGACGCCCACGGACAGCGGCGCGGTCATGAAAATCGCCTACGCCTTTGACCAAACACCGCGTTTTGCCGTCTTGCCGTTCGATTTTAAGGGCGAGATAAGGGTTGACGAGGCAAAAAGAACGGTGTACGGTTTTACGACCGCCAAAACCTTTAACCCGCAAAACGGGGATTTCAAAATTTATTTCGTCTTTTCGTTCGATTGCGCGATCGATTTGAGCAAAAGCGAGATCGGCGATACCCTGGCCAACGTCGCCCTGCGGGACAAAGCCGTCACCGTCCGCTTGGCGACCTCGTATTTGAGTTATGAGCAGGCGTTTTATAACCTAAAAAAAGAGAGCGCGGATCTGACGTACGAGCAGGCGCGCGCCCGTGCCGAAGGTGCTTGGGAGGCGGTTTTATCGCGCATTGCCGTCGAGGGCGAAACGGCACGGAAAAAAACCTTTTATTCCTGCCTGTACCGCGCGTTTTTGTACCCGACCAAGTTTTACGAAACCGACGAAACGGGCGAAAATTATCACGTCGATCCCGAGACAAACGAGATCAAGCGGGGCGTTATGTACACCAATAACGGGTTTTGGGATACGTTCCGAACCGTCTACCCGCTGTACTCGATTCTTGCGCCGGATACGTACGCCGAGATCGTGGACGGCTGGCTGAATTTTTATGACGATACGGGGTATTTGCCGCGCTGGCCAAGCCCGTCCGAGGGCGGCTTTATGCCCGGAACCCTAGTCGAGGCGGTTATTGCCGACGCCGTCGTCAAGGGCTTGCTGCCGCGGGCGCAGTGCGAACGCGCACTCAAAGCCATGCTAAAAAATGCCCAAGTTCAGTCGGACAATAAAAAACAGGGGCGAAAAGCGATCGACGCCTATCGGACGCTGGGGTACGTGCCCAACGATCTCGAAAAAGAGAGCGTCAACGAAACTTTGGATTGCGCCTACGGCGATTTCTGCATCGCGCAGGTCGCGCGTTATGTCGGCGAAAACGAGACGGCCGAGGCGTTTGAGCGGACGTCGAAAAATTATAGCCGGGTTTTCGATCGGGCGTCGGGCTTTATGCGCGGCAAGGACAGCCAGGGCAGGAGGCGGGACGGCTTTAGTCCGTTCGACTGGGGCGGCGAGTATACCGAGGGCAGCGCCTGGCAGAGCTCGTTTGCCGTTCAGCACGACATAGAGGGGCTGGCCGCGCTCTACGGCGGGCGGGATAAGCTGCTCGAAAAAATCGACGCGCTGTTTTCGGCGCCGCCGACGTTCGAGATTGGCGGCTATGCCCGCGAGATTCACGAGATGAGCGAGCTTGCGGCGGTAGATTTCGGCCAATGTGCGATTTCCAACCAGCCCAGCTTTCACATACCGTATATTTTCAGCGCCCTCGGCGACCGCCAAAAAACCGAATATTGGGTGGAAAAATTGGTCAAAACCGCCTTTTCCGACGGGGACGACGGCTTTCCCGGGGACGAGGACAACGGCACAATGGCCTGCTGGTATATCTTTGCCTGTCTGGGCTTTTATCCGTTCTGCCCCGGTAAGCCCGAATATGTTTGTTCAAAACCGCTCTTCAAAAAAATCACGATCCGCACGGCGGCAAAAACGTTCCCCGTCCTTTCATATGAGGGCAATATCATCAGTCATTTCGACTTGACGCTATCGTTCAAATGACGCGTTGCTTCAATAGTAATCCGGCTCATCAACAATCATCTATACGGCGTCTTTGCGGCTGTTGTTGAACACAGGGGGGACGGCGTAATGTGCTATAAATAAGCGCATTACGCCGTCCCCCTGTGTTACCTGTGTTGGCGGCAAAAAGGGCTAACTCATTAAGAAAAGATAAAAGACACATTTTTTGCTTTACTTTTTTCGCCGCTTTTACTATACTGTATTCGGTGGAGATTGGTACTTTTCCGCGTGGAATACGCGGCCCGGCGCCCGTCCCCCCGCAGACCTAACTCGCGTCGTAAGCAGTAGGCGTAAATTCGCCTTGTCAAGTATTGGGCGACAATTCGCGTCGTTAAGCAGTAGGCGTAAATTCATTTCATCAAGCATTAAGCGTAAATTCATTTTATGTAAGGAGATAGATTCATGGAAACCTACGGATTGGAAAAGTATCATATCATGACGCCCAAAAGCGTCGGCCGCAACTTGAGCTCCGCGCTTCTCACGGAGCTGGCGCTCAGGACCGAGCCGGACGCCAAGCTGACCGACAAGGGCGCCCTCCTCATCGAGACCGGCAAGTATACCGGCCGTTCGCCCAAGGACAAGTTTACCGTGGACGAGCCCTCCACCGCCAAAAACATCGACTGGGAGGGGGAGAACAAGCGGATTTCCGAGGAGACCTTCGACCGCGTTTGCGGCAAAATAGCGGCGTATCTGTCCAACCGCGACATCTATGTGTTTGACGGCTACGCGGGCGCCGACCCCGCCTACCGCCTCAACGTTCGGATCGTCACCGAGTACGCCTCGGCCAACCTGTTTATGCAGAATATGCTGATCCGCCCGGAAACGAAAGACCTCGCCGGGTTTTCCGAGGAATTTACCATTCTCTGCGCGCCCGGCCTAAAGCTCGACCCCAAGGCGGAGGGGCTCAATTCGGAGGCCGCCATTTTGGTCAACTTCAAAAAAATGATGGTCATCATCTGCGGCTCCAAGTATTGCGGCGAGATGAAAAAGTCGGTCTTTTCGGTCATGAATTACATACTGCCCCTAAAGGGCGTTTTGGGTATGCACTGCTCGGCCAACGTCGCGCTGGACGGCAGCGGCGATACCGCGCTGTTCTTCGGGCTGTCCGGCACCGGCAAGACCACGCTGTCCGCCGACCCCAACCGGGGCCTGATCGGCGACGACGAGCACGGCTGGTCGGATAAGGGCATATTCAACATCGAGGGCGGCTGCTACGCCAAATGTATCGGCCTCACGCTCGAAAAAGAGCCCGACATCTACCGCGCCATCCGGCACGGCGCGGTCGTCGAAAACGTCGTGGTCGATCCCGAGACCCGCGTGCCCGATTATGACAACGATTCGCTGACCGAAAACACCCGCGTGTCCTATCCGCTGGACTTTATCGACAACGCCGTCATTCCCAGCGTGGGCGGCCACCCCAAAACCGTCGTCTTTTTGACGGCCGACGCGTTTGGCGTTCTGCCGCCCGTCGCCAAGCTCACCAAGGAACAGGCCATGTACTACTTTGTGTCCGGCTATACCTCCAAGCTTGCCGGGACCGAGCGCGGCATCACCGACCCCGTATCCACCTTTTCGACCTGCTTCGGCTCGCCCTTTCTGCCGCTCAAATCCGGCATTTACGCCGAGCTGTTGGGCGAAAAGATCGAAAAGCACGGTTCGGACGTCTACCTCATCAACACCGGCTGGACGGGCGGCGCCTACGGCGTGGGCAAGCGCATGAGCCTGCCCGCGACCCGCGCGATCGTCACGGCCGCCCTAAACGGCGAGCTGGCCAAGGTCGATTACGAGACCGAAGCCTTTTTTGGCCTGAGCATCCCCAAGTCCTGCCCCGGCGTGGACGCGGCCGTCCTCAACCCCAAAAACACCTGGTCGGATAAGAAAGAATATGACCGCCTCGCCAAAAAACTGGCCGGGGACATGGTGCAAAACTTCAAAAAATACAAGGGAATGTCCGCCGCGATCGTCGGCGCCGGCCCCAAGGCCTGACGCGGATAAAGGGGGCCGGGCCGTGTTGACACGCGCGGGAATCGGGCAGGTTTTAAACCGGCCGATCAAAATCTCGTGGAAACACGGCCTAATAAAAAACGGTATTCTATAGGATACAATGATCAAAAACAGACTGACGGCTTTAATCTTTCGGGGGGCGTCTTTCCTCCTGTGTCTGGCGGGTATCTTGGATACGGCCGGGGCGTTTAAGGGACGGTTCTCTTTTTCGGTGCTGCTGTTTTATACGGTGATGAGCAACATTTTGATACTCGTCCTGTTCGGCGCGCTCCTTTGTTTGACCGCGCGCGACATGAGACGGAACGGCATCAAGGGCCCGGCCTGTTATCGGCCGCGCGTCGTCTTTGTCTGCATGATCGATATTTTACTGACCTTCGGCGTCTATTGGGTCATGCTCGCCCCGCAGGCCTTTACCATGGGGGAGCCCGCCTCGCTGCTGGCCTTTTCTAACCTCACGGTTCACGCCGTCGTGCCCCTTTTGTGTGCCGCCGACCTGTTTCTGTTTGCGCCCGCCGGACACATTCGGCTTAAGGATCTGGCGTTTTCGCTGGTGTTTCCGCTGTTTTATGTGGCGCTGGCGACCGTTCTCGGCTTTTCGGGCTATGTGTTTTTCGAGACGGACGCCGGGCCCGTGCATTTCCCCTATTTCTTTTTGGATTATCACAGCCGGGGCGGCATGGTCGCCGTCTATATCCTCGCGCTCATCGCGGTATTCATGGCGCTGGGACTGCTGTTTTACGGGCTGGATCGCCTGCGCGTCAAAAAGTCTAACGGCAAGGAGGAACATTAACATGCCGCATATCAGCCTAAAAATGCTTAAGGGCCGCACGCCCGCCCAAAAGGAACAGGCGGCCGAGGCGCTGTCCGCCGCCCTGCAAAAGGCGCTGGGCGTCGGCCCCTCGCACATCACGGTCAGCATCGAGGACTTTACGCCGGAGGAATGGCAAACGGTCTTTCAAACCGAGGTGACCGATAAGCCGGACGCGCAATACGTCCAACCGGGTTACGACCCCAAAGACCTGCTCTAGGTCGTGCTGACACGCGTGTAACCTGCCGATTTATCGCACGCGTGTCCACACTGCCTAAAACGTATGATCCATATTGTGCTTGTCGAGCCGGAGATCCCGCAAAACACCGGCAACATCGCGCGCACCTGCGCCTGTACCAAAAGCCGCCTGCACCTCGTCAGGCCGCTGGGCTTTTCGGTTGACGAAAAATCCCTGCGCCGCGCCGGACTCGACTATTGGGACAAGGTGGACGTTGTCTATCACGACAGCCTGTCCGCCTTTTTCGAGGACACAAGGGGCGGCAAATACTATTATCTGTCCACCAAGGCAAGCCGGCGCTATACCGACGCCGCCTATCCCGCCGAATGCTTTTTATTGTTTGGCAAGGAGACCAAGGGCCTCCCCGAAAGCCTCATTTTCGACAACCCCGAAACCGCGCTCGCCATCCCCATGACGGGAGACTTAAGGTCGCTCAACCTCTCCAACGCCGTCGCCGTCGTCCTCTACGAAGCCCTCCGCCAGCACGGCTTTAGCTTTTAGGGCCGCCGCTGACGCGCTTACATAGGTTTTTATTTACTTTTATTTATTTTTTATAAAAAAACAGTTGACAAAGGCTTGGCTTTTCCGTATAATCAAAAGGCTGCGCTTAAATTGGGGTGTGGCTTTGGGCACGGGGACGATCCTTTGAGGTTACCGGCGGAAAATAGCTTAGCCGCGGGAGAACTTGGGGGGGACCCAGGTATCCGGTTTCACGGATGCGGGCGCGTTAATTCATAGGTGTGCAAAATGGCCGCGTCAGCGGGCGCTTTGCCGGTCAGGGCGGGGACGGGTAAAACCGGATCAAAGCGCCTACTGCCGGTGGGGCGGCCGGGGAGACGACAGGCGGACAGCGGGCGGAGACGCCTTAAAAATCAGCCCGATTTTTAACACACACGAGGCCGTTTTTTGCGGAGCGGCGGGGCGCGTCAGACGCTAATTTGGAGGACAAGAAAAAGAGTCATGGCAAGTCAAAAGATTCGCATCAAGCTAAAGGCTTACGATCACGAGCTCATCGACCAGTCGGCGGCGAGGATCGTAGAGACGGCGAAAAAGACGGGGACACGGGTCAGCGGGCCCATTCCGCTCCCCACCGAAAAAGAGGTAGTGACCATTTTGCGCGCGGTGCACAAATACAAGGATTCGCGGGAGCAGTTTGAGATCCGCACGCACAAGAGATTGATCGATATTTACAGCCCTTCGGCAAAGACGGTGGATTCGTTGATGAAGCTGGACCTGCCCGCGGGCGTCGATATACAGATCAAGCTGTAGGCCGGAGGAGCTGACACATCATGAAAAAAGCGATTTTAGGCAGAAAGCTTGGGATGACCCAGATATTTGACGAAACGGGTCTCATGGTTCCCGTCACCGTCATCGAGGCGGGGCCGATGACCGTTATCCGCAATAAAACGGCGGAACGGGACGGCTATTCGGCGACCGTCGTCGCGTTTTTGGACGCGAAGGAAAGCAACGTCAACAAGCCCGACGCGGGCGTTTTCAAAAAGGCCGCCGTCAAGCCCAAGCGGGTTTTGAAGGAATTTAAGTACGCCGACAGCTACGAGGTCGGCGCCGAGATCAGGTGCGATATGTTTGCCAAGGGCGACATCGTGGACGTGTCCGGCCTCACCAAGGGCCACGGCTATACCGGCGTCATCAAGCGCTGGAACCAGCACCGTCTAAAGATGACCCACGGTACCGGCCCGGTTCACCGCAGCCGGGGCTCGATGGGCGCCAACTCGACGCCCAGCCGCGTCATCAAGGGGTTGCACATGGCCGGCCAGTACGGACACGAAAACGTCACCATCCAAAACCTCAGGGTCGTCAAGGTCGATCCCGACAAAAACGTGATCTTAGTGCGCGGCGCGGTTCCCGGCCCCAAGGGCGGGCTGGTCACCGTCAAGCAGGCCGTCAAAAAACAGGCCGCCGCCAAAGCCGGTAAGTAGGAGAGGACGCTATGCCAAGCATTAACGTATACAAGATGACCGGCGAAAAGGCCGGTACCATGAGCCTAAACGACAGCGTATTCGGCGCCGAGTACAACGAAGCGCTCATTCATCAGGTGGTGGTCGCGCAGGCCAACAACAAGCGGCAGGGCACCAAGTCCACGCTCACCCGCCGGGAGGTGCGCGGCGGCGGCATCAAGCCGTGGCGGCAAAAGGGCACCGGCCGGGCGCGGCAGGGCTCGATCCGCTCCCCGCAGTGGAAGGGCGGCGGCGTCGTGTTTGCCCCCAAGCCCCGCGATTTTTCGCAAAAGGTCAACAAGGTTCAAAAGCGGAACGCGCTGGTGAGCGCGCTCTCCGGCAAGGTGGCGGACGAAAATCTGATCGTCGTCGACGAGCTCAAGCTGGCCGCCCCCAAGACCCGCGAGATGGCCGCCGTGATGGACGCGCTCAAGCTGGACCGCCGCGTCCTGTTGGTGGTGACCGATACCGACGCCGACGTTGTCCGCGCCGCAAACAACCTCGAAAACGTCGTCACCATTCCCTCCAACCTCATCAACGTGTACGACGTCGTCAACAACGAAAAGCTGATGGCGACCAAGGCGGCCGTCTTAAAGATTGAGGAGGCCTACAAGGCATGAACGCATACGACATCATCATAAAGCCGATCCAGACCGAAAAGAGCATGGCCGGGATCCCCGATAAAAATTATGTTTTTATCGTCAGCACGCGCGCCGACAAAAAGCAGATCAAGGCCGCCGTTGAGGAGGCGTTTTCGGTCAAGGTCGAGCGGGTCAACATCGTCAACGTCCGCGGCAAGTTTAAGCGGCAGGGCCGTACCGAGGGGTATACCTCCAAGTATAAGAAGGCGTATGTGAAGCTGAAGAAAGGCGAGAAGGCGATACCGTTTTTTGAGAGTTTGGGTTAATAATTAGAGAACAACCCGACAGTTTAGGAGTATTAAAAAGAGCACTATGGCTATCAAACGTTTCAAACCGATCACGCCGGGGACCCGGCAGAAGACCGTCGCGGGCTTTACCGAGATCACGCGCACGACCTCGGAAAAGTCCTTGACCGTTTCTAAAAACAAATCGGGCGGCCGCAACAACAACGGCCGGATCACCGTGCGCCACATCGGCGGCGGCAACCGCAACAAGTACCGCATCATCGATTTTAGGCGCAATAAGTTTGAGGTGCCGGCCAAGGTCGCGCACATCGAGTACGACCCCAACCGCACCGCCTATATCGCGCTTTTGCATTATGCGGACGGCGAAAAGCGGTATATTTTGGCGCCGGTCGGCCTGAGCGTCGGGGATACCGTCGTGTCGTCCGACACCGCCGACATCAAGGCGGGCAATTCGCTGCCGCTGTCCCTCATTCCCGTGGGGACGCAGGTGCACAATATCGAGCTTCAGCCGGGTAAGGGCGGCCAGATGGCCAAGTCCGCGGGCGCGGGGGCGCAGCTGATGGCCAGAGAGGGCAAGTACGCCACGCTCAAGCTGCCCTCCGGCGAAATGCGCATGGTGCCCGTCGCCTGCCGCGCCACGATCGGACAGGTCGGCAACCTCGAGCACGAGCTTATTTCGCTGGGCAAGGCCGGACGCAAGCGCCACATGGGCATTAGGCCCACGGTGCGCGGCGTCGTCATGAACCCCGTTGACCACCCGCACGGCGGCGGCGAGGGCAAGAGCCCGATCGGTATGCCCAGTCCCGTTACCCCCTGGGGCAAGCCCACCTTGGGGTACAAGACGAGAAAGCACAACAAGCCCAGCGATAAATTTATCGTCAAGCGCATCAATTAAGGAGAGGGACCAAAGAGCCATGAGCAGAAGCGTCAAAAAAGGACCTTACGTCGAAGAAAAGCTGTTTAACCGCGTCAAGGCGATGCAGGCGTCGGGTGACAAAAAGGTCATCAAAACCTGGTCGCGCGCGTCCACCGTGTTCCCCGAGTTTATCGGCTGCACGGTTGCCGTCCATGACGGGCGCAAGCACGTGCCGGTCTACTGCACCGAGGAAATGGTCGGCCATAAGCTGGGCGAGTTTGCCCCCACGCGCACCTTTAAGGGGCACCCGGGCGAAAAGAGCACCGGCAAGAGATAGGAGAGCACACGATGGCAACAAGAAGCAGAGAAAAATCCAAGCAGCGCAAGGAGAACCGCGACGAGCGCCCCCGGGCGCACGCGCGCTATATCCGCATCGCGCCCTCCAAGGTCCGCGTCGTTTTGGACATCGTGCGCGGCAAGCAGGTCGACGAGGCCGTCAATATCCTTTCGACCACGCAAAAGGCGGCGTCCGAGGTCATCCTAAAGCTGGTCAACTCCGCCGCGGCCAACGCCGAGCACAACGCCAACCTAAATCGGCAGGATCTGTACGTCGCCGAGATATTCGCCGACGGCGGCCCCATCCTAAAGCGCATCCAGCCCGTTTCCAAGGGCCGCTCACACCGCATCAACAAGCGCACCAGCCATATCACGGTCATCTTAGACACCGTCAAGGAGGGCAACTAAGCCATGGGTCAAAAAGTCAATCCGCACGGCCTCCGCGTCGGCATCAATACCGGCTGGGACGCACAGTGGTACGCCGCTAAAAAGGATTTCGGCAGGTTTATTTTAGAGGATCACAAGATCCGCGCCTGTATCAAGAAAAAGTATTTTTCGTACGGCATCAGCCGGGTCGTCGTCGAACGCGCACAGGATAAGGTGACCGTCGGCATCTATACCTCCAAGCCCGGCATGATGATCGGCACAAAGGGCGCGGGCGTCGAGCAGCTCAAAAAAGAGCTCAAACAGGTGACGGCCGCCCCGACGCTTCATATCAATATTTTAGAGGTGCGCCGCCCCGACCTCGACGCCGTTTTGGTGGCCGAGTCCGTCGCGGCACAGCTCGAAAAACGCGCGTCCTTCCGCCGCTCCATGAAGCAGGCGATGTCCAGGGTCATGCGCAGCGGCGCCAAGGGCGTCAAGATCCACGTGTCCGGCCGCCTCGACGGCGCCGAGATCGCGCGGAGCGAGGGCTATCACGAGGGTTCGATCCCCCTCCAAACGCTGCGGGCCGACATCGATTACGGCACGGCCGAGGCGCACACGACCTTTGGCGTCATCGGCGTCAAGGTGTGGATCTATAAGGGCGAGATCCTCCAAAAGGAAAAGAGAGCCTTAGGCGAGGAGCAGCGCGAGGCGTAGCGGGCGGCTTGCCGTTTGCGCGGCGCTTTTGCGGATAAGGAGAAAGTTTAAACGTGAAAAACAGTTTTGTTAAAGGAGGGGCTGCGGACGCGGCGAATTTCGTGGATTTTTGTCGCGGTCTATCGCGGAGGGGATAAATATGTTAATGCCTAAAAGAGTAAAGAGGCGCCGCGTTCATCGCGGGCGCATGACCGGAAAAGCCTTATCCGGCAATAAGATCGCCTACGGCGAATACGGACTGGTGTCCTTAGAGCCCGGCCACATCACCGCCAACCAAATCGAGGCCGCGCGTATCGCGATGACCCGTCATATCAAGCGCGGCGGCAAGGTCTGGATCGACATCTTTCCGCACAAGCCCATGTCCAAAAAGCCCGCCGAGACCCGCATGGGCAGCGGCAAGGGCGCGCCCGAATACTGGGTGGCCGTGGTCAAGCCCGGCCGGGTCATGTTTGAAATGTCCGGCGTCGCCGAGCCCGTGGCGCGTGAGGCCCTGCGGTTGGCCATGCACAAGCTGCCCGTCAAATGCAAGTTTATGACGCGCGCCGAATGTGCGGCGCTAAACGGCGAAACGCCCTGCGAAACCCAAACGCCCGACAAGGAGGTAAATGCCTGATGAAAGCCAAAGAAATTCACGAAATGCGGGATGACGAGCTGGAAGTCAAGCTAAACGAGCTTAAAAAAGAGCTGTTCAACCTCAGGTTCCAGCACGCGACGGCGCAGCTGGCAAACCCCTTGCAGATGACGGCGGTCAAGCGCGACATCGCGCGGGTCATGACGGTAGTCCGTGAGCGCGAGCTCAAAAAAGCGAAGTAGGAGGCTGCGATCAATCATGGAACAACAGGCAAGAAACCACCGGAAAGAACGTATCGGCATCGTCGTGTCCGACAAAATGGACAAGACCGTCGTCGTCGCGGTCAAGGATAAGGTCAAGCACCCCCTGTACAAAAAGACCATCAACAAGACCATGAAGCTCAAGGCGCACGACGAGCAAAACGAGTGCGGCATCGGCGACACGGTTCGCGTGGCCGAGACCCGGCACCTCTCCAAGGACAAGTGCTGGCGGCTGGTCGAGATCGTCGAGAAAGCGAAGTGACCGCGAGAGAAACCAATAGGAGTCAATCATCATGATACAACCCCAGTCTTATCTCAAGGCCGCCGACAACAGCGGCGCGAAAGAGATCATGTGCATACGCGTTTTGGGCGGTTCGCACCGTAAGAGCGGCAACATCGGCGACGTCATCGTGGCGTCGGTCAAGTCCGCGACCCCCGGCGGCGCCGTCAAAAAGGGCGACGTCGTGACCGCAGTCATCGTCCGCACCCATCAGGGCGTGGGTCGTCCCGACGGCTCGCACATTCGGTTTGACGACAACGCCGCCGTCATCATCGACAAGCAAAAGCAACCCCGCGGCACCCGTATCTTCGGGCCCATCGCCCGCGAGCTTCGCGAAAAGGATTATATGAAGATCATATCCTTAGCGCCCGAAGTGTTATAGAGGGAGGAGCGCATAAATACTATGAGTAGTTTACACGTTAAAAAGGGCGACAATGTGCTCATTCTCGCCGGAAAGGACAAGGGGCAGTCGGGTCGGATCGTCGCGGTCAACCCCGGCAACGGCCGCGTCGTCGTGGACGGCCGCAACATCATCACCCGCCACAAAAAGGCGCGTTCGGCCAAGGAGACCAGCGCCGTCGAGCGCATCAACGGCTCTATCGACGGCAGTAATGTGCAAATCATCTGCCCGTCCTGCAACAAGGCCACCCGCGTCGCCGTCGTGTTTGGCGAGACGCCGGCCGGCGGCAAAAAACCCGCCAAGATCCGCACCTGCAAAAAATGCGGCGCGTCCTTAGACGCCAAGTCCAAGTCGGACAAGACGGTCAAGGAAGCGAAAAAATCGGTCAAAAAAGCCGCCAAGGGCAAGGCCGGGGACAAGGCCGAGATCGTCGTGCCCGAGTCCGCCGTGACCGAAAAACCCGCCAAAAAATCGGCGGTCAAAAAACCCGAAACGGAAACGGTTGAAACGAAAAAGCCCGAAACGAAAACGGCCGAAACGAAAACGGTCGAAACAGTAACGGCCGAAACGGAAAAGCCCGAGACGGAAAAAGCGCCGACCAAGAAACCTGCGGCCAAAAAGACCGAGGCGGCGGAAAAGCCCGAAACGGAAAAGCCCGCAGCCAAGAAACCTGCGGCCAAAAAGGCCGAGGCGGCGGAAAAGCCCGAGACGGAAAAGCCCGCAGCCAAGAAACCTGCGGCTAAAAAGGCCGAGGCGGCGGAAAAGCCCGAGACGGAAAAAGCGCCGACCAAAAAGCCCGCGGCTAAAAAGGCCGAGGCGAAAAAGCCCGAGACGGGCGGCGCCGAAAACGGCGAGGCCTAAGAGGGAGGACATAGTATGGCAGACAAACAGACAAAGGCCGCCGCGCCCAAGGGCGAGGGGAATCCCAACCGCTACCGGCTGCAAAGGGCGTATCAGGAAGAGATCGTTCCCGCCCTCATGAAGGAGCGCGGCTACAAAAACATCAACGAGGTCCCCAAGCTCGAAAAGATCATCGTCAATATGCGCATGGGCGACATCAAGGACAACTCCAAGAGCATGAGCTCGGCGACCAAGGAGCTCGAGGCCGTCTGCGGCCAAAAGGCCGTCACGCTCTTGGCCAAAAAATCGGTGGCCAACTTTAAACTCCGCGAGGGTCAGCCCATCGGCGCCAAGGTCACCATGCGCGGCCGGCGTATGTACGAGTTTTTCGATCGCCTGGTGTCCATCGCCCTGCCCCGCGTGCGGGACTTTCGCGGCATTTCCCCCAAGGCCTTCGACGGGCGCGGCAACTATTCGCTGGGCGTCAAGGAGCACATCATTTTCCCCGAGGTTTCCTACGAGCTGATCGAAAAGGTGCGCGGGTTTGACGTCTGCATCGTGACAAGCGCGCGGTCGGACGACGAGGCAAAGGCGCTCTTGACCAGGCTTGGGATGCCCTTTAAAAACTAGAGGGGAGAGGAGATAAAAGCAAATGGCTAAAAAAGCAATGATCAATAAGCAGCAACGCCCCGCCAAGTACACCACCCGCGCCTATACGCGCTGTTCCATCTGCGGGCGGCCGCACGCCGTCCTCAAAAAGTACGGCATCTGCCGTATCTGCTTTAGAGAGCTGGCGTACAAGGGCGAGATCCCGGGCGTCAAAAAGTCGAGCTGGTAAGGAGGCGAAGGAAAAAACATGATAGTTACCGATCCGATCGCGGATCTATTGACCCGCATCCGCAACGCGCTCACCGCGAAGCACGAGACCGTCACCGTCCCCGCCTCCAAGATGAAAAAGGCCATCGCCGACATTCTCGTGCAGGAGGGCTATGTCAAATCCGCCGAGCTCATCGACGCGGACGGGCATCCCAATATCCTGATCGCCCTAAAGTACGGCCCCAAAAATCGGCGCGTCATCACCAACCTTAAGCGCATCTCTAAGCCCGGCCTCCGCGTGTACTGCGGCTCCGAAAAGCTGCCCAAGGTCTTGGGCGGCCTCGGCATCGCCATCATTTCGACCTCCAAGGGCGTCATGACGGACAAGCTGGCCCGGGCCAACAACATCGGCGGCGAAGTTTTAGCGTACGTCTGGTAAGAGGAGAAAAGAAAAAGCTATGTCACGTATCGGAAAATTGGGGATCCCCCTCCCGAAAGAAGTCAAGTTTGAGTACAACGGCGGCGTCGTCACGGTCACCGGCCCCAAGGGCACGCTGACCCAGGCCATCGCGTCCAAAAATATCGCCGTGGCGGCGGCGGACGGCGAGGTCAAGGTCACCCGCCTAAACGACCAAAAGGAGTCGCGCGCCATGCACGGCTTATACCGCCAGCTCATCGCCAACATGGTTCGGGGCGTCGTCACCCCCTTTTCCAAGACCCTCATCATCAACGGCGTCGGGTACAAGGCGGCGGTCGCGGGCGCTAAGCTGACCATGAACATCGGGTTTTCGCACCCGGTCGAATACGTCGCGCCCGCCGGGATCACGCTTGCCTGCCCCGACCAAAACACCGTCACGGTCACCGGCATCGATAAGGAGCTGGTCGGCCAAGTCGCGGCGACCATTAAGTCCAAGCGCAAGGTCGAGCCCTATCACCTGTACGGCCTTCGTTACAGCGACGAGGCCATCACGAAAAAAGAAGGCAAGACGGCCGGTAAGTAGGAGAGATTCGCATGATTATCAAAGAAAACAAAAACGAAATCCGCAAAAACCGCCATTACCGCGTCCGCGCCAAGGTGTCGGGCACGGCGGCGCGTCCGCGGCTTAACGTATACCGCTCCACCGCGCACATCTACGCGCAGCTCATCGACGACGAAAAGGGCGTGACCTTAGTGTCCAGCTCCACCATCGCCAAGGGCGTGGACGTCAAGGGCAGGACCAAGACACAGGCCGCCGAGATCGTCGGCAGGGACTTGGCCGCAAAGGCCCTAAAGGCCGGCTTTAAGGACGTTGTGTTTGACCGCGGCGGCTACCTGTATACCGGCAGGGTCAAGACTCTGGCCGACGCCGCGAGAGACGGCGGCCTAGCGTTTTAAGGAGATAAGGAGAAAAAGTCATGGCAAGAAGAGAACGGGAAGAATTAAAGCCGGATGACGGGTTTTCCTCTAAGCTCGTATCGATCAACCGCGTCACCAAGGTCGTCAAGGGCGGCCGCAATATGCGCTTTACGGCGCTGGTCGTCGTCGGCGACGGCAAGGGCAGCGTGGGCATCGGCACCGGAAAGGCGGCCGAGGTCCCCGAGGCGATCCGCAAGGCCGAGCAAAACGGCCGGCGCAACCTCGTCAAGGTCGCGATGGCCGACACCACCATTCCGCACAAGACCAACGGCGCTTTCGGCAAGAGCAACGTCCTGTTGCGTCCGGCGCCCGAGGGGACTGGCGTCATCGCGGGCAGCTCCGTCCGCGCGGTGGTCGAGCTGGCCGGGATCAAAAACATCACGACCAAGGCCTACGGCTCCCGCAATCCCGTCAACTGCGTCAAGGCGGCGATGGCGGGCCTTGCGGGCTTGCGGACGCCCGAGCAGGTGGCCGCGTTGCGCGGCAAGGCCGTCGAAGAGCTGTAAGCCGCCGGGCGCGGTCCAATCATAAATTATTCGGAGTGACAAAGAGTATGGCAACAAAAAAGAAAGAGCAGGCGGCCGCCGCGCGGGTGGAGATCACGCTTATAAAAAGCGTTATCGGCCGTTTGGATAAGCAAAAAAGGACGGTCGAGGCGCTGGGTTTAAAGCGGATCGGCCATTCGGTGGTCAAGCCCGACAACGAGGCGACGCGCGGCATGATTTTTGTCGTCAAGCATCTCGTTGAGGTCAAGCCCTATGTCGGCGCGTAAAAAAGCCTTACGCGGTTTTTCGACAGCAGTGCGCACGGAGGTATAAGGTTTTATGAAAATGCACGAATTGAGTCCGGCGCCCGGCGCCCGGACGGCTCAAAAACGGCTGGGCCGCGGCATCGGCAGCGGCACGGGCAAGACAAGCGGCAAGGGTCATAAGGGCCAGTGGGCGCGAAGCGGCGGCGGCGTCCGTCCCGGGTTTGAGGGCGGTCAGATGCCCTTGGCGCGGCGGCTGCCCAAGCGCGGCTTTGACAACGCCTGGAAAAAGGTGTATTCGGTGGTCAACCTAAAAGACCTCGAACCGTTTGCGGACGGCGACGTCGTCAACGCCGAGATCCTAAAAGCGCAAGGGATCTTGAGTAAGATCGAGCCCTACGGCCTCAAGGTTCTCGGGAGCGGCGACCTCAACAAAAAGCTGATCGTCCGCGCCGCCGCGTTTTCAAAAAGCGCCGCCGAAAAAATCGAAAAGGCCGGCGGAAAAGCCGAGGTAGACTGATGTTAAAAACGCTGATCAACGCCTTTAAAAACAGGGACGTCCGCAACAAGATTTTGATCACGCTGGCGCTGTTGTTTATCTACCGTCTCGGCTGCTGGCTTCCGGTGCCCGGCATTTCCGGCACCGTCGGCGACAGCGCCCAAAACAACACGCTTTTGAGCCTTTTGGCCTCCATTACCGGCGGCGCGCTCTCGCAGGGCGCGATTTTCGCGATCGGCATAGCCCCCTATATCAACGCGTCCATCATCGTTCAGCTCCTCTCGGTCGCCATTCCGCGCCTCGAAAAGCTGACCAAGCAGGGCGAGGAGGGGCGCAAAAAGATCAACGTCATCACCCGGGTCATCACGCTGATTTTGGCCGTTGCGCAGTCGGTGGGCATCGTCATCAACTGGGCCAACAGCGGGGGGCTGGAGAGTCAGCTGTTTGGCTTTGCCGACTTTCCCGTCTGGGGCGTGGGCGTCATGGTCGGCTTTATTTTGGTCGGCGGCTCCATGCTCACCATGTGGCTGGGCGAGCGCATCACCGAGGCGGGCGTCGGCAACGGCATTTCCCTCCTCATCTTTGTCGGTATCGTGTCCTCCGCCGGCCTTGCCATCATCGCGCAGTTCCAAACCGCGTTTAGCGGCGGCGACGACGGCCAGCAGGCGCTTTGGGTGCTCTTGGCCTTTATCATCCTCGTGCTGTTGATCTTTTTCTTTATCACCTTTGTCGATTTGGCCGAGCGCAAGATCCCCATCCAGTACGCCAAGCAAATCAAGGGGCGCAAGCAGTACGGCGGGCAGAGTACCTACATTCCCATCAAGGTCAACGCCAGCGGCGTCATGCCCATCATCTTCGCGTCCGCCATCCTCACCTTTCCGCAGCTTTTGGGTCAAATCTTTTGGTCGGGCACCGCGTTTGACCTCTTTTGGCGGGAGTATTTGGGCGCGGGCACCGCGGCCTACAGCGTACTCTTGGGTCTGTTGATCCTGTTCTTTTCCTACTTCTACGCGCAAATCCAGTTCAACCCCGAGGAGGTCTCGCGCAACATCCAGCAGTACGGCGGCTTTATCCCGGGTATCCGGCCGGGCAAGCCCACCTACGAATACCTCGTGCGCATCTCCAAGCGGATCACGCTGTTTGGCGCCATCTACCTCGCGATCATCGCGATCGTGCCCAACCTTGTCTTTTCGCTCATCCCCTTTTTCGACGGCACGCTCCTCGTCAACTCCATGTCCGCCACCGGTATGCTCATCGTCGTGTCCGTTGCGCTGGAGCTCGAAAAGCAGCTGGAGAGTTTGATCATGATGAAGCAGTACAAGGGCTTTTTGAAATAATCGTTATATCCGTCGCAATACTTTGTCAGGCTTACGTTTTTTTTCGGTCACGTATTGGAAATACGCTCCCTCAAAAAATCCGCGCCTTTCGCGTCTTGCTCGAATCTAACGATTATTGGCCTTCGCGGCTTCGCGAACCTTTAAAATCGTTTTTCCGTGTGTGTGGTGTTATAGGAGAATTTATTTGAAACTGGTATTACTGGGCGCGCCGGGGGCGGGCAAGGGCACGCAGGCGGTGCGCATCGCCAAAAATCAAGGTATTCCGCACATTTCCACCGGCGACATCTTTCGCAAAAATCTTAAGGAAGAGACGCCCGTCGGGCTAACGGCCAAGGCGTACCTCGCCAAGGGGCAGCTTGTCCCCGACGGGGTGGTCGTCGAGATCGTCCGCCTGCGCCTGTTAGAGGACGACTGCAAAAACGGGTTTTTGCTGGACGGCTTTCCCCGGACGCTGGCGCAGGCCGAGGCGCTCAAAGCGATCGCGGCGCCGGACGCCGTCATCAATCTGGACGCCGACCTCGACGCCCTCGCCAAACGCCTGTCCGGGCGGCGGGTCTGCGGCGGCTGCGGCGAGAGCTATCACGTCGATTTAGGTTCGCCCGAGGTCTGCACGAAGTGCGGCGGCGCCGTCATCCAACGGGAGGACGACAAGGCCGAGACCGTCGCGGCGCGTCTCTTGGTGTACAAGGCCGAGACCGCCCCGCTCATCGACTTTTATCGGGCCGAGGGGCTTCTCGTCAATATCGACGGGATGCAGGACATCGACGCGGTGTCGGCGGCCATCCGACAGGCATTGCGGCGGCTATGATCCCGGTCAAGACAAAGTCCGAGCAGGACAGGATGCGCAAGGCCGGCCGGCTGACCGGCGACGCGCTCAAAATGATCGAGGCGTACATTAAGCCGGGCGTCACCACCCTGGAGCTGGATCGGCGCATTGAGGAATTTTTTGCGGCAAACGGCGCGTCGCCCTCCTTTAAAAACCTGTACGGGTTCCCCAACGCCGCCTGTATTTCGGTCAACGAGGTCGTGGTGCACGGGATTCCCTCCGAGTACGCGCTAAAAGAGGGCGATATTGTCAGCATCGACGTGGGGGCGCTCATCGGCGGCTTTCACGGCGACGCGGCGCGGACGTTTGCGGTCGGACAGATCGACGCGGCGCTGCAAAGGCTGATCGACGTCGCCCGCGAATCCTTTTTTAAGGGCATCGGGGAGGCGCGCGAGGGCAGACGCCTGGGCGACATCAGCAACGCCATCCAGACCCATGCCGAATCCAACGGCTACGGCGTGGTGCGGGCGCTGACCGGCCACGGCATCGGCCGCAAGGTGCACGAGGACCCGAGCATCCCCAACTTCGGCCCGCCCTCCTCCGGTCCGGTCCTAAAGGCGGGTTATTGCCTGGCGATCGAACCCATGATCAATTTGGGCACCTTTCGGGTCAGCTTTGACCAAGCGGACGGGTGGACGTGCCGGACGGCCGACGGAAAGCCCTCCGCGCACTACGAAAACACCGTCCTGATTACTACCGGCGAGCCAGAGATCCTCACTCTTTAGCGGCGTGACAGATAGTGGGTTGATACGGGCTACGTGCGTGCCGAACCTCTCTGAACTTTGCTGACGCAAAGTTAGCAATCGCAAGCGATTGTCGGTTCGGCGAGGCAACTCGGTTACGTATTAGAAATACGCGCCCTCGTTGCCCCGCCGCCTGTTGCCCGTCTGAACCTCACTCTTTGTCACGCCGCAAAACTCCGCATAACTCGTGATTTGCCCCCCAAAATCAGTTTACAAGCGGACGCCGGATGTGATATAATCTAAAATGCGGTTTTGTGCGCCGCCGGGAGCCGATATGGATGCAAAACCAGCCGAGGGCGGCATTGTCGTCAGCCTAAAGGGCCATGATACGGGACGGTTGTACTACGTGGCGTCCGTCATAAACCAAGACTTTATCCTGCTGGTGGACGGCCGATACCGAAAGATCGACAATCCCAAGCAAAAGCGGATCGGGCACGTGCGGCAGCTCGCCGCCGCGCCGCTCGGCCAAGACGGCTTTACCGACCCGGCCGTTCGGGCGCTGATAAAGAGCTACCAAAACAAGCGGTAGACACATTCAGGAGGGCATATGCCAAAAGACGACAATATCGAAACCGAGGGCACCGTGATCGAAACCTTGCGCAACGCCATGTTTAAGGTCAAGCTGTCCAACGGCCATATTGTTACCTGCACCATATCCGGCAAGATCCGTATGCACTACATCAAGATTCTCGTGGGCGATACGGTCAAGCTGGAGATGTCCCCTTACGACATTACAAAGGGGCGCATCACCTACCGCAACAAGACCTAATTTTTTACGCGCGGCCGCCCCTTTTTTCGGGGACGCGCCGGGCAAAATCGGAGGAACGACACACATGAAAGTCAGAGCATCGGTCAAGCCCATGTGCGACAAATGCAAGATCATCAAGCGTCACGGCAAGATCATGGTCATTTGCAGCAAGTACGCCAATCATAAGCAGCGGCAGGGTTAACGGATTTATCCGACAAGGGCAAACCGGCAAGCGGAAAACGCGGTGCCGGGTTTGCGCGTTGTCCGGATAAAAACAAGCCAAAAACAATCCGCTAAAAAGCAAAAACAATCCGCCGACGGATTTAGGCTCATTCCAAGCACAGCCTGGGCCCGTGGGCGCGCGGCATACACATATTTTACACATTTATTTTTAAGGAGTAACAAAACAGTGGCACGAATTGCTGGAATCGATCTGCCCAAGGACAAACGGGTAGAAATCGGCCTGACCTATATTTACGGCATCGGCAGGCCCATGGCAAACCGGATTCTAAAAGCGGCGGAGGTCGATCCCGACGTCCGCGTCAAGGACCTTACCGAGGATCAGGTCGGACGGTTGAGGACCTATATCGAAAAGAATGTGCAGGTAGAGGGCGACCTTCACCGCGAGGTGGCGCTCAACATCAAGCGCCTGATGGAGATCGGCTGCTATCGCGGCGTTCGGCACCGCAAGGGGCTTCCCGTGCGGGGGCAGAGCACCAAGCAAAACGCGCGCACCCGCAAGGGGCCTAAACGCACCGTCGGCCGCGCCAAGAAAAAAGGCAAGTAGGAGGGCTTAAACCGTGGCAGTCAGAAAGACAACCAAAAAACGCATTACCAAAAACATTGACAGGGGACAGCTCCACATTCACGCCTCCTTCAACAATACGCTCATCACCTTTACCGACGAGCAGGGCAACGCCATCACGCAGTGCAGCGCGGGCGCGCTGGGCTTTCGCGGCTCGCGCAAGAGCACGCCCTACGCCGCGCAGCAAGCCTGCGAAAAGGCCGCGATGGTCGCAAAAGACCACGGGATCCGCAGCGTAGAGGTGTTTGTCAAGGGGCCGGGGTCGGGACGCGAGTCGTCGATCCGCGCGCTGGAGGCCGCCGGTATTTCGGTCTCCGCCATCACCGACGTTTCGCCCATTCCGCACAACGGCTGCCGGCCGCCCAAGCGCAGAAGAGTCTAAGAGGAGAATAATAAAACATGGCTAAATATACGGATGCAGATTGCAAGCTTTGCCGCAGGGAGGGCGCCAAGCTGTTTTTAAAGGGCGACCGCTGCGTGTCCAAAAAGTGCGCGATCGAAAAACGCCCCACGCCCCCCGGCCCGCACGGCCCCTCGCGGCGCAAGCCCTCCGAGTACAGCATTCAGCTGCGCGAAAAGCAAAAGACCAAGCGGATGTACGGCCTGCTCGAAAAGCAGTTTCGCGGCTATTATGAGGAGGCCGAGCGGATGCGCGGCGTCACCGGCGAGATCATGCTCTCTCTCTTAGAGCGCAGGCTGGACAACGTCATTTACCGCATGGGCTTGGGCGCCTCCCGCGCGCAGGCGCGGCAAATCGTCAACCACGGCCACATCGAGGTCAACGGCCGCCGCGTGGACATTCCCGGCTTTCAGGTCAGGACGGGCGACGTCCTCACGGTGCGGGAAGGCAAGAGGGACAACACCCTGTTCAAGGAGCTTCGCGGCGCCAAGATCGTCATGCCCAAGTGGTTGGAGTTTGATACCGAGCGGTTTGTCGGCAAGATCTTAGAGCTCCCCAAGCGCGAGGACATCGACCTCGGCATCAAGGAACAGCTGATTATCGAGTTATATTCAAAATAAGCGCCTTACGCCGACAATAAGGAGAAAACAGAGTATTATGATGGAAATCGAAACGCCTAAGATCACACTCGAAGAAAGCGCGGATAAGCGAAGCGGCAAGATCATTGTCGAGCCGCTGGAAAGAGGGTACGGTATCACTTTGGGAAATGCCTTGAGACGCGTCCTCTTGTCCGCCCTTCCGGGCGCTGCGGTGGTGGGCGTTAACATCGAGGGTGTCAATCACGAATTTAGCACCGTTCCCGGCGTAAAGGAGGATGTCGCCGACATCATCCTCAACCTAAAGGGCTTAAACCTAAAGGCCGAATATTCGGACAAGCAGCTCAAAAAGACGCTTAGGATCGAGCGCAAAACCGTGGGCGTCGTCACCGCCGCCGACATCGAACCCGATCCCGAGGTCACCATTCTCAATCCCGAGATGTACATCTGTACGATCGACGAGGGCGGCAGCCTCCGGCTCGAAATGACGGTGGGCTCCGGCCGCGGCTATGTCGTCGCCGCCGAAAATAAGGACCCGGGCAAGCCGCTTGGGTTTATCCCCATCGACGCGATCTTTACGCCCGTCAAGGCCGCGAGCTACAGCGTCGAGGCCACCCGCGTCGGCCAAAACATCGACTATGACAAGCTGATCATGGACGTCAGGACGGACGGCTCGCTGTCGGCCAAGGAGGTCATAAGTTTGGCGGCCAAGGCGGTTTTAGAGCACATTCGGCTGTTTGTCGACCTTAGCGACACCTTTAGCTCCACCAGCATTTTGGTCAGCAACGAAAACGACAGGCACACCAAGATACTGGAGATGAACATTGAGGAAATGGATTTGTCGGTGCGCAGCTACAACTGCCTAAAACGCGCCGGGATCCACGCGGTGGAGGACCTGACCAAAAAGACCGAGGACGATATGCTCAAGGTGCGCAACCTCGGCCGCAAATCATTAGACGAGGTTATCGCCAAGCTGAGGAGCTACGGCTTGGACCTCAAAAGCAGCGAAGAATAAGGAGAAGCTATACACATGGAACAGAGAAAACTGGGCCGGCCGACCGACCAGCGCGACGCACTCCTGACCAATCAGGTGACCGAGCTCCTCTGGCACGGCAAAATCGAGACCACGTACGCCCGCGCGAAGGAAGTCAGCCGCATGGCCGACAAGATTTTGACGCTGGCCGTCAACACCTATACCGACACCGTCAAAAAGATCGAGACCCGCAAAAACAAGAAGGGGCAGGACGTCAAGATCGAGCTGGTCAACGACGGCAAGGATAAGCTGGCCGCGCGCCGCCGCATCATGGGCAAGGTCTACGACCCGCAGGAGCAGCGCAAGGCGGACGAGACCAAGGCGAGCTTTCGGGGGCGGACCGAGCACATCAAGCACCCCCTGATCGAAAAGATTTTCAACGAGCTGGCGCCCAAGTACGACAAGCGCAACAAGCAAAACGGCCAGGGCGGCGGCTATACCCGCGTCCTAAAGGCCGGGCCGCGCCGCGGCGACAACGCCGAAATGGCGGTTATCGAGCTGGTATAAACACGACTAAGAGTTCACCTAAGCGGTGGGCTCTTTTTTTCCCCTATCTTTCCGGGGAGGAAAGTCTGCTCACCGCCGCAGACACGGGCTCTTTTTCTTATATCCCCCCGCGTTGGCGGGGCATGGGCATTGTTCTTTTTGTATATCCCAAAAAGAACCAAAAAGAATCTGGGGACACTGTTGATTGTGTCCCCAGACCCCCGCAACAACCTACTTTTAGAAAAAGTAGGCAAAAGTCCTGTATGAGTTGGGATATTATATTGCCGCTTTTGTCCTCTTATATCTCGCCAAAATGCAAGCGTAAGCGGCATTTTGTGCGACTTAAATCGGGAGAGGGGAAAAATGACACTTTTTCCCCTCGGACACCGTAAAAGTTCGGCCGAATGCCTTTGGCATTCGCGTTTGGCCGATAGCCCGTTTGCGTCAGCAACGGGCGCATTTTGATTTACTTTTTTCATTGATTATGGTAAAATGAAAGGGATTATGGAAAAGAGCAAACTCAAGTTAAAGGACAGGAAAAAGCTGTCCTTTAAAAACAGCACGTTAAAGCTGATTCAGGCCGACGAGCAGTCGCGGACGTTGAGGCGGGAGGACGAGCCCGTTTTTAAGGGCTTGTCCCGTCATTATTTAGAGGCGCGCAACGTCACCGACAACCGCGAGATGGGCAGAAAGATCGGGGTGGAGTCGGCGACCACGCTCAATAAGGAAGAGCTGATCAACGCCATGCTGGACAAGCTGTGGGGGATCCAGCATTTTTCCGAGGATACGCCCATCCTAAACGAGGCGGACGTCGAAAAGCTGCAGCCCGAGGACGAGCTGTCGGTTTTGGAAAACGTCAAGTACGGCGAGCTTTTGCTCGGGACGGACGTGGAGGGCGTTTACGAGTCGGGCGTCGTGGGCGGCATTTTGCGCGTCAAGCGGTTTGTCAGTGACATTCACGACGTCTGCGTCATTCGCGCCCTGTCCGGCCAGTACCGTTTGCGGGACGGCGACTTTATCAAGGGACGCGCCGTGTTTCTCAAGACCGTCGGCTTTTTTTGCCTGTGCTATATCGAGACCCTCAACGGCGTGGACATGGCGCCGACTAAGGGGCGCGGCGTGCCCGAGCCCGCGTCCGCGCCGGCGCCGGTTCGACCCTTTAAGCGCATCCGTTTGGCGTGTCCCGATTCGCACCCGCTCCTTAGGCTGATCGATTTTTTCACGCCCGTCTGTCAGGGGCAGTTTGCCCTCCTTGCCGCCGAGGGACGCGCGGAGGAAACCGAGTTTATGGCGGAAGTGTACCGTTCGGTCAAGTTTAGCGGGCAGGCGGACGAGGTGCTCTGCCTGTGCCTGTACGAGCGCGAGGAGCGGATCGCGTACCTGCAAAACACCTATAAAAGCATTATCTTTACCGCGCTTACCGATCCCGAGGAGGAAAACGCGGTCGTTTTAAGGCGGGCGCTCGCCTATGCGGGGCGGATGGCGTCGGTGGGACGGAATATCGCGGTGGTCTTAAACAGCATTACCCGCCTAAAATACGACAGCCGCCTGGCCGTCGGCGAGGTCGTCTCGGCGGCGCGTCAGTACGAGTCGGGGGGCAGCGTCACCGTGATTGCGGGCGCCGACCGCGAAAACTTTTTCGGCGTGTACTACGAGATCAAAAATCTGGCGGACATGGAATGCCGTTTCAAGGTCAACCCCTACACCCGCACGTACCGTATGGACGTCAAAAGCAGTTATTCGTTTTCCGATCTGGAGCGGAGTGAGGACGAGCGGCTCGCGCTTGCCAAGGTCAACGGAATTTTGGAGGAGGAGGGCGACGAACGCGCCGTGCAGGTGGTTTTGCGCTACCCCGACAACAAGGCGCTGATTCGGGAATTAGCCAAACGCGAAAAAAAGTCGTGAAAAATATTAAATGATAAACGTTGCATACCTGGGCGACGAAAGCAGCCACACCTACGCCGCCGCGTCCGCGCTGTTTTCGGAGGCGCGGTTTACCGGCGCCGCCACGGTGGGCGGGGCGGCGGCGCTCCTGACCGACCGCGCGGTCGATACGGCCGTCATTCCCATCGAAAACAGCTACGGCGGCACCGTCGCCGAGACGCTGGACGCGCTCTTTGCCGCCGACGCCTATATCGTCCGTCAGCATTTTATGCCGATTTCGCACGCGCTGATCGGATACGAAGGCGCAAATCCGTCCATAATCAAACGGGTCTATTCGCACCCGCAGGCGCTGGCGCAGTGCGGCGTCTATATCGGGCAAAACCTCAAGGACGCGACGCTCATTCCGGTCAAGAGCACCAGCGAGGCGCTCGGGCTGATCCGGGGCGGGGAGGAGGCGGCCATCGCCCGCGGGGCGGGGCCCGGCCAGGCGGTTTTGGCGGCGCATATCGAGGATCGCAAGGACAACGCCACGCGCTTTATCGTGCTGGAGGCCGCGCCCCGGTTTTCCGGCAAAAACGTCAGCCTGATGTTTGAGGCCAGGCACCGGCCGGGCGCGCTGTTTTCGGCGCTCCGATCGCTGGCGGAAAACGGGGTCAACCTCCACAAGCTGGAGTCGCGCCCCGGCAGGCAGTCGGCGTTCCGCTATCGGTTCTATTTAGAGTTTATGACCGACGCCGATAAAAAGGGCGTGATGCGGATCCTAAACGACCTGTCCGCCCGAACGGAATTGATGAAGTTTTTGGGCATGTACGAATAAAGGGGTAAGGAGACAAAAGGAGCATATGGGACTCATATCGTTTATTAAGGGCGGCGACAACAAGCGCAGCATCAAAAAGCTCGAGGCGATCGCGCAGCGCGTGGACGAGCTGGAGGATTCGTACCGCAAAATGTCCGACGATCGGCTAAAGGCCAAGACCGCCGAGTTCAAAAAGCGGCTAAAGGACAATTACGAGACGCTGGACGACCTGCTGCCCGAGGCCTTTGCCGCCGTCCGCGAGGCGGCGGATCGGGTGCTGGAGATGCGCCACTTTCACGTCCAGATATTGGGCGGCATCGCGCTCCACCAGGGGCGTATCGCCGAGATGCGCACGGGCGAGGGGAAAACGCTGGTCGCCGTCCTGCCGACGTACCTCAACGCGCTGTCCGGCGAGGGCGTGCACATCGTCACGGTCAACGACTACCTCGCCAAGCGCGACGCCGAATGGATGGGCAAGATCCATCGGTTTTTGGGGCTGACCGTCGGCGTGGCCGTCGCGGGCATGGACAACGCCGCCAAGCGCGCGGCCTACGCCTGCGACGTCACCTACGCCACCAACAACGAGCTGGGCTTTGATTACCTCCGCGACAACATGGTCATTCAAAACAGCGACAAGGTGCAGCGCCCGCTGTCGTTTGCCATCATCGACGAGGTGGACTCCATTCTCATCGACGAGGCGCGGACGCCCCTCATCATCAGCGGCCGCAGCGGCAAGAGCAGCGAGATGTACGTCACCGCCAACAAATTCGCCAAGGGGCTAAAGCCCGACGACATCGACCTCGACGAAAAAAAGAAGGCCGTCACCCTGACCGAGGCGGGCGTCGAAAAGGCCGAGCGGTTCTTTGGGATCGACAACCTGTCCGACCCCGACAACATGGAGACCAACCACTATATCAACAACGCCGTCCGCGCCAACTACATCATGAAAAGCGATAAGGATTACATCGTCAACCCCAAGGGCGAAATCATTATCGTCGACGAGTTTACCGGCCGCCTGATGGAGGGACGCCGCTATAGCGACGGGCTTCACCAGGCCATCGAGGCCAAGGAGGGCGTCCGGGTCCAGAGCGAAAACAAGACGCTGGCCACCATCACCTTTCAAAACTATTTCCGCCTGTACAAAAAGCTGAGCGGCATGACGGGCACCGCCAAGACCGAGGAAAACGAGTTTAAGGGCATCTACCGCCTCGACGTCGTCACCGTTCCGACCAACCTGCCCTCCCGGCGCGTGGACGAAAACGATCAGATCTACTCGACCGTAAAAGGCAAAATCAAGGCGATCATCGAGGATATTACCGAGTGCTACGAGCGCGGCCAGCCCGTGCTGGTGGGCACCACCACCGTCGAAAAGAGCGAGGAGCTGTCCGAGCTGTTAAAACGGCGCAAGATCCCCCACAACGTCCTCAACGCCAAAAACCACGAGCGCGAGGCCGAGATCGTCGCGCAGGCCGGAAAATTCCACGCCGTCACCATCGCCACCAACATGGCCGGCCGCGGCACCGACATTATGCTGGGCGGCAACGCCGAGTTTATGGCCAAAAAAAAGATGCGCGAGCTGGGCGTCGAGGAGGCGCTCATCTCCGCGTCCACCGCCTATTACAGCACCGGCGACCGCGCCGTTTTGGACGCCCGCAGGCAGTACAAGGAGCTGTACGACGAGTTTAGAGCCGAGATCGCCGCCGAAAAAGAAAACGTTATCGCCGTCGGCGGGCTCAGGATCGTCGGCACCGAGCGTCACGAATCCCGCCGCATCGACAACCAGCTTAGAGGCCGCGCCGGACGGCAGGGCGACATCGGGTCGTCCGTCTTTTACCTCAGCATGGAGGACGAGCTGCTGCGCCTGTTTGGCGGCGACCGCATGAAGGCCATCGCCGACCGCTTTAAGGTCGACGAGGACACGCCGTTTTCTTTAGGTCTTTTGACCAGACAGATCGAAAACGCCCAGCGCAACATCGAGGGGCGCAACTTTTCCACCCGCCGCCAGGTTTTAGAATACGACAACGTCATGAACGCCCAGCGCACCATCATGTACAGCCAGCGCAATCAGGTGCTGGCGGGCCTCGACATTCACGATCAGATCCTCAAAATGATTCGCGGGCAGGTGGACGCCATCGTCGACGACTTTACCGACCAGCGGCTGGACTGGGACGAGTGGGATTATGAGACCCTAAACAAGGAGATCGAGCGCAAGCTCCTGCCCGGCGAGCCCGAGTTTTTCACGCAGGAACGCATGGAAACGCTGGCGCTCGAGGAGATCAAGGATCGGCTGTACGAGGCCATCGCCGCCTATTACGACGCCAAGATCGCCGACGCCAAGGCGTTGGAGACGCAGACCGGCGCCCCCGTCGACTTTGCCGAGGTCGAGCGCGTCATCCTCCTGCGCGTCATCGACGCCAAGTGGATGGACCACATCGACGCGATGGATCAGCTCAAAAAGGGCATCGTGCTCAAGGCCTACGCCAACCAGGACCCGGTCATGGCCTACAAGTCCGCCGGCTTCGAAATGTTTGACGAGATGGTCGACAAGATCAACGAGGAGACCGTCGCCCTCCTCATGCACGTCAATATCGAGCGCGTCCCGCAGCGCGAGCAGCAAAAGGTCGAGTATATCGAAAACCGCGGCAACCAGCGCGTCGTCCAAAGCCCGGTCGCCGCCAGCGCCCGCACCGTCGGCCGCAACGAGCTCTGCCCCTGTGGCTCGGGCAAAAAGTACAAAAACTGCTGCCTCCCCAAGGATATCGAACGCTGACGCTTTGCGCTCCCGCTATCGTTCAAATGACGCTGACGCGTGCATTTTATCGAGGGATTAAGACAGGCCGGGGGGGGGATAAGCCGACATGAAAAAAGCGAGCGTGTCGTTCAGATCCGGGCTTTTGAGAGTTTTACTTGCGGTCGGACTCTTGGGGGCAATCGGTTTAGGGGCATACATTTTTGGTATAACAAGGTGTACGCCCGGCAAAATCGGGTTTACGGATTTCCCGCAATACCGCGATTTTGACGCGGATATACGCAGTATCGACGTGAGCTGGGACATCGGCCGGCCGCCGCCCGTTTTGTTTACCATAAGCGATACAGCCACGGTGGAGACGGTCGTCCGGACCTTACTTCGGGATGTCAGGTTTGTCAAAGACGGGGCGGGTCCGTATGACGGCGGGCACAGCGCGATCACCCTAAAAGACGGCAACGGTCACGAAACGGTTTTAGTTCTCGGCCCGTTTACCTACGGAACGACGAAAGTCTATTATCTCTATGAGACCGACGGTTTATACGAGCTGATCCGACAAATCGGCCGGCAATCGGGCGCGCTCGAAGCGGCGGTTTCTTAACAGCCCGCACTTTACCCAAGAGCAGGACAAATAACATTTTTTCCCGAACGGCTTGATATTTCCCGGCAAAAATGCTACAATGATTCGGAGTTATGCTGACAACCGACGATTATAAGCAAAGGATCAAAGCGCTTACGCAAAAGCTGGACGGCTGCTGCGAGGCCTTTGACGTCAAAAAGCTGCAAGCGCGGAGCGCGGAGCTTGACGAGCTGCTGCAAAGCCCCGGCCTCTTTTCGGACGTGAAACGGGCGGCGGCGGCGGGCGCCGAGGCCAAGTATGTCAAGGACAAGCTGGACGAGCTTAGGGTATACCGCGCGCGCCTCGACGACCTGTCCGCCATGATCGAGCTGATCGAGGACGGCGAGGACGGCTTTTATGACGAGCTGTGCGCGGAGACCGAGGCGCTGGCCGGGGACGTCGAGACCCTGCATTTAGAGACGCTCTTAAAGGGCGATTACGACAATAAAAACGCCATTTTAATGTTGCAGGCCGGGGCGGGCGGCACCGAGGCGCAGGACTGGGTGAGTATGCTGTACCGGATGTACCGCATGTACGCCGAAAACAACCGGTTTGCAGTGGAGGAGCTCGACTATCTCGCGGGCGACGTCGCGGGCATCAAGCAGGTGTCCTTTTTGGTCAGGGGCGTCAACGCCTACGGGTATCTAAAGGCCGAAAAGGGTGTGCATCGGCTGGTGCGCATCTCGCCCTTCGACAGCAACGCGCGGCGCCACACCTCGTTTGCCAGCTTAGAGGTCATGCCCGAGATCGAAAACGACACCTCGGTGGAGATCCGCCCCGAGGACTTAAAGGTCGATACCTATCGGAGCGGGGGCGCGGGCGGCCAGCACGTCAACAAGACGGACAGCGCGGTGCGCATCACGCACCTGCCCACCGGGATCGTCGTTCAGTGCCAAAACGAGCGGTCGCAAATTCAAAACCGCGAGACCGCCATGAAAATGCTTACCGGCAAGCTGGTCGAGCGCAAGATCAGCGAAAATCTCGAAAAGGCGCAGTCCATCAAGGGCGACATCAAAAAAATCGAGTGGGGCAGTCAAATTCGGTCCTATGTGTTTCAGCCCTATACCATGGTCAAGGATCACCGCACCGGCTTCGAGACCGGGGACGTGCAGGCGGTGATGGACGGCAAGATCGAGGGCTTTATCTTCGATTATCTCCGAAAGTCCTGACGCAATATGTACGACGTGACCCAAAAATTAAAAGCGCTAAAGGCCAAGCGGCATATCGTCGTCTTGGGGATCGAAAGCTCCTGCGACGAGACGGCGGCGGCGGTGGTCAGGGACGGCCGCACGGTTTTGAGCGGCGTCATTTCCTCCCAAATCGAGATCCATCGGCGCTTTGGCGGGGTGGTGCCCGAGGTGGCGTCGCGCAACCATACGCTGGCCGTAAACGCGGTCATCGGACAGGCGCTCGGCGAGGCCGGGCTGGCGCTTGGCGACATCGACGCGGTGGCCGTCACCTGCGGCGCCGGGCTGTTGGGCGCGCTTCTTGTCGGCGTGTCGGCGGCCAAGGCGCTCTGCTTTGCGGCCGGCCTGCCGCTCGTCCGGGTCAACCATATCGAGGCGCATATCGCGGCCTGTTATGTCGCCCGCCCCGAGCTAAAGCCCCCCTTTACCGCGCTTGTCGCCTCCGGCGGCCATACGCATTTTATCGACGCCGCCGGGTATAACGAATTTTATGTGCGCGGCGGAACGGTGGACGACGCGATCGGCGAGGCCTTTGACAAGGTGGCGCGGGTTTTGGGTCTGCCCTATCCCGGCGGGCCGGAGCTCGACCGCCTGTCCAAGTCGGGCACGCCCCGCATCCCCTTTTATAAGCACAAAAAGACGGCCGAAGCCGATCTTAGCCTGTCCTATTCGGGGCTAAAGACCGCCGCCGTCCAGTACATTCACAACGCCCGCAGCCGGGGCGAAACGCTCTCCCTGCCCGATATTGCGGCCTCTCTGACCGCCGCCGCCGTGGACATTTTGGTCGACACCGCGCTGCTGGCCGCAAGGCGGGACGGGCGGCGGCTCATCGCGCTGTGCGGCGGCGTGGCGGCCAATTCGTACCTGCGCGGGCGGCTGACGCAGGAGGCGAAAGCGGCGGGCATAGACGTTTGCCTGCCGCCCCCCGGGCTGTGCACCGACAACGCCGTCATGGTGGCCGCGCGCGGCTATTACGGCCTGATCGAAAACCAAAATATCGCCGACCTCACGCTCAACGCCCACGCCAACCTCCGGGCGGGCACGCGGTGAGCGCCGCGAAAAAAACGGTCGTCGTCGGCATGTCCGGCGGCGTGGATTCGTCGGTCGCGGCCTTTCTTTTGGCGCGGCAGGGCTATGAGGTGATCGGCCTTTTTATGCACAATTGGGAGGAGGACGAGGACGGGCACTGCACCTCCGCCGAGGACTGGGCGGACGCGCTGGCCGTCGCCAACAAGCTCAAGCTCCCCTGTTATTCGGTCAACTTCGCGCGCGAATACCAAGAGCGCGTCTTTGCCGACTTTTTGGACGCCTATAAAAAGGGGCGCACGCCCAACCCCGACGTCCTGTGCAACCGCGAGATCAAATTCGGCCCCTTTTCGGCATACGCAAAAAAGCTGGGCGCCGATTTCGTCGCCACCGGCCACTACTGCGCCGTCGCGCATTACGCGGACGACACACACCTCCTGTGCGCCGCCGACCGCAATAAGGATCAAACCTATTTTCTAAATCAGGTTCGGACGGCACAACTCGAAAACGTCCTGTTTCCGTTGGGCGGCCTGCAAAAAACAGAGGTGCGCAAGATCGCCGCGCGCGAAGGGCTTGTCACCGCCAAAAAACGGGATTCGACCGGCATCTGCTTTATCGGCGAACGCAAGTTCCGCGCCTTTCTAAAAACCTACCTGCCCGCCCAGCCGGGCGACATCGTGGACACGACGGGCAAAACCGTCGGACGGCACGAGGGGCTCATGTATTATACGCCCGGCCAGCGCCGCGGCCTCGACATCGGCGGCGTCGCCGGCGCCCCGCCCGGCCGCTGGTACGTGGTGGGCAAGGATTTGGCGGCCAACCGCCTCACCGTGTCGGCGGGCGAGGGGGACGAGCTGTACGCAAACAGCCTCACCGCAAGCGGCCTCAACCTCATCGGCCGTTTTACACAAACCGATTTTTCCTGCCAAGTCAGGACGCGCCACCGCCAAGAAATGCAGGCCGCCCGCGCCGTGATCGAGGGCGACCGCCTCACCCTCCGCTTCGACAAGCCCCAACGCGCCGTCACCCCCGGCCAGTACGCCGTCCTCTACCTTGACGGCCGCTGCCTCGGCGGCGCCATGATCGATTGACGTAAAGTATCATTTGACAAATATGAGTTTTTCTGTCACACTGTAGGGGATGCGGCAGTTGTTTGCTTGCGCGGGCTGCCGGATAAATTCAACCGATCGGGAGGTTGTTATGAGCCAATTCGGTCCGGGCGCCGGGGGCGGGCAGTATTGGGCGCCGCCGCCGCCGCAGGGGATGTACGACCCTTTTACGCCGCCGCCCAAGCCCAAATCCCGCACGTGCGGCA
>JAIRRW010000020.1 GCA_031255775.1 Clostridiales bacterium | reverse complement strand
AATTCCGCAGAGCTATTTGCTTTTATTGCAAAACATACTATGAATAGGGTGGGGGTCGAAAAGAAAAGTGGAACCGAAATGTAATCACGCAACGGATTTTCGCAAAAAAGATTTCTAACAAAAGCTCTAAAAAAATTCTAACTTGTTAGAACTTTTGTTAGAACTCGTACTTTTTGAGGTGGATAAGAGATAATCATAAAAAGTAAATCATTACAGAAATCACCGAAAAAGTGTTAGAACTTTGTTAGAACTCGAACAGCTAAAAATCTCAAAAACGCTCGAAACAATGAAAAACGCCCAAAATGAGCGTTTTCTGGTGCCTGAGGTCGGGGTCGAACCGACACGTCCTCACGGACACTGGATTTTGAGTCCAGCGCGTCTGCCATTTCACCACTCAGGCATATTAAGTTATTTTGTGTGTAACGCAACGGATTTTGAGTCCGGTGCGTCTCTGCCAATTCCGCCATTCGGGCGGGGGAGGCGTCGCTGGAATTTATAATAGCATATATCGAAGCCTTTGACAAGCAAATGATTGATAAATGGACAAATAAGTAGTATAATAATAACAATTGTCAAACGCTTGGAGGGCAGATGGGTAAGCTGATTTTAATCGACGGCAACAGCCTGATTAACCGGGCATATTATGCGCTCCCGCCTTTAACGAATGCGGATGGGGTTCCGACGCAGGCGGTTTTTGGTTTTGCCACCATGCTGGTCAAGATGATTCAGGACTATGCGCCGGATTCGATCGTTGCGGCCTTTGATCTGCCGGGCGGGACCTTTCGTCATACTATGTACGAAGGGTATAAGGCCACCAGAAAGGGTATGCCCGATGAGCTGGCCGTGCAGATGCCCCTTCTTAAAACGATGCTGCGGCTGATGGGCATAACCGTGGCCGAAAAGGCGGGATATGAGGCGGATGATGTCATCGGCACTCTGGCAAAACGGCATGGGGATCGCACCTATATTTTGACGGGCGACAGGGACAGCCTACAGTTGATCGATGAGAAAACCGGCGTTATCCTGACAAAAAGAGGCATTACGGAAACGGTGACGGTGACGGCCGACACGATGTCCGAGCTCTTTAACATGACGCCCGCGCAGGTTTTGGATTATAAGGCGCTGGCCGGCGACAGCAGCGACAACATTCCCGGCGTGGCCGGGATCGGCGAGAAAACGGCGCTTGACCTCCTGGTAAAATACGGGGATTTGGATTCGGTTTATCGAAATCTCGATGCCATCACGGGAAAACTCAAGGAAAAGCTGGAGAACGGACGCGACAGCGCCTATTTATCCTACAAACTGGCAAGGATCGACTGTGAGGTTCCGCTGGAGATCGGCCTTGGTTCCTGCGGATTTGATTTTCCTTTTTCGTTGGACGTAAAGAGCTTTTTTATCAAAAATAATTTTAAATCTCTGGTCAAACGCGAGGAATTGTTTGCGGATTCGGCGCAAACGACACAAACGGCGCAAAATAGCGATACCGCGTCCGCGCGGACCGTCGAGCTCATAGAGATAAAAACGTCCGAGGACTTGGCGCGGCTTTGCGAGGGTGTGCCGCCCGCCTGCCTGGCCCTTGATTGGGGGCGGGACATTTTTTTGTCCCGGGAGGAGGCGCGCGTTTATGCGATCCGCATCCGGCACACGCTTTTGGAGGAGGGGGTCGAGCTTGGCGCGGCGCTGTCCTCTCTAAAACCGTGGCTGGAAGCTCCTTCCTGCAAAAAACTGTTGTTCGATGCCAAAACGGTCAAGCACGCCTTGAAAGGCTTTTCTGTCGATTTGGCCGCTTATGAGGACATCAAGCTCATGCAGTTTTTGTGTGACTTGACGGTCGAAAACGAAACACTGCCGCTGCTTTTGGAGGGGCGCGGTCTGCCCAAAAACGCATCCGCCGCAGGCCTTTTTACGTTATACCGGCGCTTAAACGAGGAGCTGGAAGCGCTGTCCATGCACGGCCTCTATTATGAGGTCGAGCTTCCGCTTATCGAGGCTCTGTACAAAATGGAATGTGAGGGCGTTAGGATCGATCTGTCGCTTTTGCATGATTTGGGCGTAAAATTCGCCGGACAAGCCGATGCGCTCACCAAAGAGATCTATGCGCTCTGCGGCCATGAATTTAACATCAATTCGCCCAAACAGCTGGCCGTCGTCCTATTTGAGGAGCTGAATATCCCGTACCCCAAAAAGACAAAAAAATACTCGACCGGCATCGAGATACTGTCACAGATCGAGGACGCGCACCCTGTCGTCCGTTTGATTTTGGACTATCGCTTTGTTACAAAACTCAACAGCACCTACGTGGAAGGCCTCAGGCGCCTGAGCGACGAGACGGGCATCGTGCATACCGAATTTAAGCAGATGCTGACGACGACCGGGCGGCTTTCGAGCGCGGAACCGAACCTACAGAATATTCCCGTACGCGAGGACGAGGGGCGAAAGCTGCGGGGGTTGTTTGTCGCGCGGCCGGGCAAAACGCTGGTTTGCGCCGATTATTCACAGATCGAGCTAAGGCTGCTGGCTCATTTTTCCAAGGATGCCAAAATGCTGGCTTTGTATCGGGAAAATGCCGATATTCACCGCATGACGGCGGCCGAAGTGTTTGGCGTTTCGCCGGAGGCGGTCACCGATAAAATGCGCCGGGATGCCAAGACGGTCAATTTTGGCATCATCTACGGCATGAGCGAATACGGGCTGTCTCAAAATCTCAAATGCCCGGTATCGGTCGCCAAAAGATATATCGATACGTATTTTGAAAAATTTTCGGCGATCAAGCAGTATTTTGACAGGATCGTCACCGAAGCGCAAAAAACGGGCAAAACGGTGTCGCTCCTAGGGCGGGTCCGCAAAATCCCCGAGCTTCATTCGGCCAATTATATGACCAGGCAGTTTGGGATTCGGGCGGCTATGAATATGCCGTTGCAGGGCAGCGCCGCCGATATTATCAAGATCGCGATGGTGCAGCTGTCACAGCGGCTTGCCCCTATGCGTTCTAACCTGATTTTGCAGATCCACGACGAGCTGATCGTCGAGGCGGCGGACGACGAGCTTGCGGAGGTGATCGAAATTGTCAAGGACTGCATGGAACACGCCGTAAAGCTCGACGTGCCGCTCAATGTGTCCGTCAAATCGGGCAAAAGCTGGCTGGATTGTGAATAGTGAGGTTCCCGGCCGCACACGGAAAGGGGAGGTGGGCAGGATGCAAGATAAGTTCGTCGTCGGCATAACCGGCGGGATCGCGAGCGGCAAAACGGTCTTGTCGACATGTTTGTCCGAAAGGGGCGCGTACATTATCGATGCCGACCTAATCTCGCGCGACGTCATCCGGTTACCCGAAGTGCAGGCTGCGATCAAGGCGGCGTTTCCGACCGTTTTTTGGCCGGGCGGCGATGTGGACAGGACTGCCCTTAGGGCGGTCGTTTTTGACGATGAGGGGAAAAGACTGCGTTTAAATGAAATTATGCATCCGGCAATCCTGACCGAAATCCGCAAAAAAATCGACGAAGCGCCGCAAAAACTTGTCTATATCGTCGTGCCGCTGTTGTTTGAGGCGGGGTATGACACGCTTTGTCACTATATCGTGACGATTGTCGCGGACGAACAAAAACGTATAAGCAGGCTTTTAAATCGGGATACTATCAGTGAAGAATTGGCCGTAAAAATCATGCGCGCGCAGATCAGCGAGAGCGAACGGATCACCGGGGCAAACGAAGTGATCGTCAACAACGACACCCCGGAGGCCTTTGCCCGGCGCGCGGAGGAGCTTCACGAAAAAATGCTGGAGATGGCAAAATAATCAAATATTCCGATCACATCAAATATAGCTCGGCTCTTGTATTCGGCACGGTGTTTCTGCTTGTCGCCGCCGTTTCGGTCATCTTTCCGAATCGGTATAAGGCGGAAACCGAATGTGCGGCCTCGGTCTACGGTGTGCGCGAGGAACTGATCCGGGGGATCATCTGGACCGAAAGCAAATATCATTCGGACGCGGTGAGCCGCGCCGGTGCCGTCGGCCTCATGCAGCTTATGCCGGATACCGCGCAGTGGCTGGCCGCCATGCAGGATCTGCCGTATAAGGCTGGCGACCTGTTTGATCCGGCGTATAACATTCGCCTGGGGACGTATTACATCGGGTATCTGCTGGAAAAATTCGAGGACGAAAAACTGGCCTTAGCCGCCTATAATGCGGGCGAAGGGACTGTCCGGCGTTGGCTCAACGAGGGAAAAACCGAGCCCGTGTATCAGGAAACCCGCGACTATGTCGATCGGGTCCTTTTTTGTCAAAAAATGTACAAAATCCGCCTATTTTCATAGTACTATGTCAGACATAATGGCTATTTTGTCTATTTGTTTTGGAGGATAGCCATGATTTCTGCGTAATAGACATAATGAAAATCACCTTCGGCGATCCATTCCTCGATCAGCGTGCGGTCAAGAAAGGCCTCGGCGTTTTGCCGCTGTACATACAGCGGTTTACATATGACGGTCGTATGCGCTTCTTCAAAATAGGGCGTCCCGTCACTATGATATGTCAGGGTCAAGCCGCTTTTGTCGATTTTATCCTCATTCCGCCCGGATACACTGCCCAAATAGGCCAGTGTTTTTTTGTAGGACGGCGGAAAAAAGGTCAGAGAAAAGGCACCGTGCTTATCGATAAATTCTCTGGTATAGCGTTGGGAGCGAACCCCGATAAAAGCGATGTTTTTTTGCCAAAACACCCCAAAGCCGCCCCAGGCCGCCGTCATGGCATTACACTTTTTTTCATTACCGGCGGTGATCAGCATCCAATCCTTTCCGATGCCGGTAAAGACATTGAAGTCCCATTCCTCGGGTTTGAGTACTTTTTTTTCTTTCATAATAATATGATGACAGAGTGCGAGAGGTTTGTCAAATATTTTTGCCCAAAAGAATAGAACACGGAGAAACATATATTTTTTATAAAAAAGATTGCAAAAACGCTTGACAGTTGAACGGTTGTTCAACTATAATAATGTTACGGTTGAACAGTTGCTCAACCGTGAGGAGGATACAAGACTATGATAAACATGGCGGACATACCGACAAAATGTACGGAGGCGTGCTGTACGGGGCCAAGGGTGGAGCTGCAGCTGCGACCCGAGGAGGAGTACATTCAGCTTGCCGCATTTTATAAGGTATTTGGCGATCCGACGCGCTTAAAGATTTTGTGGGCGCTTGACGAAAGCGAGCTCTGCGTGTGCGCCATTGCCGAGCTGTTGTCCATGAGCAAATCCGCCGTCTCCCACCAATTGGCATACCTCAGGCAAAACAGACTGGTGAGCTTTCGGCGCGAGGGGAAAACCGCCTACTACCGGCTGGCGGACGACCATATCAAAATGATTTTGGACGCCGGGACCGATCACATCAACGAGTAATCTATTTTGCGTCAATCGCTAATCAAGGAGGCTATATATAAATATGAAAACAATTTTTCGGGTAAAGAATTTGGACTGCGCGGACTGCGCCGCCAAGATGCAGACAGCCGTAAGCAAGATGCCGGGCGTACAGGGCTGCAGCGTTAATTTTTTGACGCAAAAAATGACGGTCGAAACCGACGAAGCGCTTAGCGACGCGTCTGTCAAGGATATGCAAAAAACAATGCGAAAGGTCGAGTCGGGCATCGAGCTCTTAAAAATGTGACACCATATACTTGTCCGTTGGCTTTCTCGACCGTCTGACACCGATATACTGACCAAAAGGAGATAGAATTGTGTTTACCTTTATGAAAAAGCGGCTGCCGCGCGTCATTTGCGGCGGCGCAGTATTTTTGATAGCCGTTATCCTCTTTGCTTTTATCCGGTTGGAGCTTTTTTGGCTGGAGCTCGCGCTGTATATTCTTGCGTTTGTCATCATCGGCGGAGACATCATATACAAGGCGATCCGGAATATTTTTCGCGGCAGGGTTTTTAATGAAAATTTTTTGATGTCGCTGGCATCCGTCGGCGCTTTTTTCATCGGTGAGTTTCCCGAAGCCGTTTTTGTCATGCTGTTTTATCAGGTCGGCGAAATCTTTCAGGATTATGCCGTCGGCAAATCGCGCCGCTCGATCGCCGGGCTCATGGATATTCGTCCCGATTACGCCAACCTCAAATCGGAGGACGGGCTAAAAAAGGTCGATCCCGAGGAGGTGCGCGTGGGCGATGTCGTTGTGGTTCAGCCGGGGGAGCGTATTCCGCTGGACGGGATCGTCTTGGAGGGGCGCGCCGCGATCGATATGTCGGCGCTGACAGGCGAATCGCTGCCCCGCGACGCGGCGGCGGGCAGTGAGATTTTGAGCGGCGGCATCTGTCTGGACGGCGTTTTAACCGTTCGCGTCCAAAAGGAATTCGGCGAATCGACGGTCAGCAAGATTTTGAATCTGGTGGAAAACGCTTCGGACAAAAAGTCGAAGCAGGAGGCGTTTATCACGCGTTTTGCCAAATACTACACGCCGGCCGTCGTGCTGGCGGCTGTCTTATTGGCCGTTGTTCCGCCGCTTATTTGGCCGACGCCCACCTTGTCGGAGGCGTTTTTGTCCTGGACATACCGCGCGCTCACCTTTTTGGTCGTATCCTGTCCCTGCGCCCTGGTGATTTCGGTTCCGATGAGCTTTTTTGGCGGGATCGGCGGTGCCTCCAAGCTGGGCGTTTTGATCAAGGGCAGCAACTATCTCGAGGCTTTGGCCAAGACCGAGACGGTCGTTTTTGATAAAACGGGCACCTTGACCAAGGGGATATTTCGGGTGCAGGCGCTGTATCCGGCGGCGCTTGACGAAACCGCGCTCCTAGAGACGGCGGCGCTGGCCGAAAGCTATTCGAGCCACCCGATCTCGCAGTCGCTCAAAACCGCTTACGGCGCCGATCCCGACCTAAGGCGCGTGGGCGACGTGCAGGAGATCGCGGGGCGCGGCGTTCGCGCGGCGGTGGACGGCAAGACCGTACTGGCCGGAAACGCCCTTCTCCTGGAGGATCACGGCATTCGTTTTGTCCCCGTAGAAGAGCCGGGAACGGTCGTCTATATCGCGATAGACGGCGCGTACGGCGGCGCCGTTTTGATTGCGGACGAGATGAAACCCGACGCCGCGTCGGCCATTGCCGGACTAAAAGCCGCCGGGATCAAACGTACCGTCATGCTGACGGGCGACAACGAGGCGGCGGGCCGCGCGGCGGCCGTGTCACTCGGACTGGATGAGGCGTATACGCAGCTGCTTCCGGCGGATAAGGTCGAGAGGATGGAGGTGTTCCTTGCCGGAAAGAGCAAAAACGGCACGGTCGCTTTTATCGGGGACGGCATCAATGACGCGCCGGTTTTGGCTCGCGCCGACGTCGGCATCGCGATGGGCGGCGTCGGCTCGGACGCGGCCATCGAGGCGGCGGACGTCGTGATCATGACGGATGAGCCGTCAAAAATTGCGGCGGCTATCGCCGTTGCGAAAAAGACGCGGCGCATCGCCACGCAGAATATCGTTTTTGCCCTATCGATTAAAGCCGCCGTCCTTATTTTGAGCGTCCTAAACCTGGCCAATATGTGGCTGGCCGTATTTGCCGACGTCGGCGTATCCTTTTTGGCGATCCTCAACGCCTTCCGCGCACTCCGCGTACGCTAACGCTTTGCGCCGCCGCTATCGATAAAATGACGCGTTGCTCTCATTTGAACGAGAGATACGGCGTCCGCAAACAAAAAACGCCGTTTTCGGTCGCCTATTTTTCATATTTTCGGCTCTCTCGCTTTGCCATTCGGGAAAATTTGTGGTATACTTGGTTTATACAAGTAGTATTTACACGAGTAATCGAGTAGGTTTTTTGATAACGGAAGAGGGGAACAGGGGCAGTATGGATCGCAGAGCATTTGGCGCGACGGGCAGGGAGGTCTCCCTATTGGGGTACGGCTGTATGCGGTTTCCGGTTAGGGACGGCGTGATCGATGCCGAACGGGCGACCAAGCTGATCGACCGTGCGTATACGGGCGGCGTCAATTATTTTGATACGGCGTATTTTTATCACGAGGGTCAGTCCGAGCCTTTTTTGGGGGAGGCGTTGTCCGCCTATCCGCGCGGCAGCTTTTTTTTGGCCACCAAGATGCCGTATTGGGACGTCAAAAAACCCGGGGACGTGGAGACCATTTTTTATCATCAGCTGGAGCGGCTCAAAACCGATTATATAGACTTTTATCTGATGCACGCGATGAACGGGACGAATTATGACCGAATGATCCGTTTTAAGGGCTATGAATTTTTTGAAAGGATGAAAGCCGAAGGGCGAATCAAGCATCTCGGTTTTTCTTTCCACGGCACGCTGACGGATTTGAGACGCATGATCCGGAACCATGCCTGGGATTTTGCGCAGATCCAGTTTAATTATTTGGATTATGAGGAGCAGCGCGCCGACCTTCAATATCAGCTATTGACCGACGCGGGAATCCGGGTGATCGTGATGGAGCCGGTGCGGGGCGGGGCGCTCGCCGTGCTGTGTCCCGAGGCCGTCGAAATCCTGCGTAAGGCCGCGCCCGATAAGAGCGTCGCGTCCTGGGCGATCCGCTACGCCGCTTCGCCCGAAAATGTGCTTTGCGTCCTAAGCGGCATGAGCAACGAGGAACAGCTCGCGGACAACCTCGGGACGCTCTCGGATTTTCGTCCGCTGTCGGAGCGGGAGAACGCGGTTTTACAGGACGCGCTGTACGCCTACCGAAAATCGAAAACGGTTCGCTGCACCGCCTGTCGGTATTGCAAGGACTGCCCGCAGGCGATCGATATTCCGGAAATTTTTCGGCTGTACAACGATTTTGTCTTGACGGGCGACCGCAAAGCGCTCCGAAATGCCTATCGGCCGATACCGCCAAGGCAAAACGCGGCGGCCTGCCTCGCTTGCGGCAAGTGCAGCGGCGTGTGCCCGCAGAGCTTGGATATTCCCGCACAGCTAAAGCAGATTGCAAGCGTGATCGGCTTTATCCGACCCGCCCCAAGTAAATAAGGATATATAGGATAGGAGAAAGATATGCTGCAAACATCGGGTATCCCCCGGACGGGGAGACAAAAAGAGCTTTCCAAACGTTATGCGGGGCTGTATAAGGCTGCGGCGACCCTGGTCTTGATCGCGCTGTCCGTCATGCTTCCGCAGGTATTCCACATGGTCGGCGGCGCAAACGCCGGACGCGCGTTTTTGCCCATGCATATCCCGGTTTTGATCGCCGGTCTTTTATTGGGCGCGCCCTGGGGCGTGGCCGCGGGGCTTTTGAGTCCGCTGGTCAGCCACGCGATATCCGGGATGCCTGCCGCCGCGATCCTGCCTGTCATGATGCCGGAGCTTGGGTTTTACGGGGCGGTCGCAGGCGCCTTTAGGGGCAAGACAAACCGCTTTTTTGCGCTGGCGGCGGCGCTGACGCTCGGGCGGCTCCTCTTGGCTGCCTTTTTGCTGGTGTCGGCCCTTTCGGGAGGGACTTTCCCCTTGCCGGAATATGTGTGGTCCGCACTGCTCGAAGGCCTTCCCGGTATCGTCCTTCAGCTTGCCGTTTTGCCCTTTCTTACCGCATGGCTGGAAAGGCGGTATACCCGATGACGCCCCCGTTGCGGGCGGCGGTCGAGTTGCTGGACGCCGAAAATTATACCTTTGTCCTACAGACGCCGACCGCCTTGTATTGCTCACGTTTGCGGGGGGTCGCGCCGCTCATGAATCTTTTGGAAGCGGGCAAGGATCTAAGCGGCGGCGTACTTGCCGACCGCGCCGCCGGGAAAGCCTTGGCCATGCTGGTAAAAAAAGCGGGGCTCAAAGAGGTGTATTTTCGGATGCTTAGCGCCCCCGCCCAACAATTTCTGGAGGAAAACGGCATTCCGTACCTTTATGAAACCCTGGTGCCGACCATTCTCAATCGAAAGGGCGACGGCCCGTGTCCGTTTGAAGCCGCCGTTCTGGCGTTTGAGGATGCCGAAGCCGGGTATGACCGTATCCGCCGCCTGTCCATGCAAATGGGGCTTTTGGACGCCGGTATTTTATAATAGACAGACCTGTTCTTGCAACCAATCGTGACGGTTAAACGGTCTAATATATCCTCGTTGATCCGTTTACGTTTGGTTTTTGACCTGTTCTAGCGGGGAAACAGGCTTTTTAGAAATCGCCTTGCGTTCGGGCTTTTTGGGGTTGCCGTGCTTGGAGACCTTGACCTTGGTTTTGAAAAAGTCGAAATCGATCAGGCCGAACACAAGCGCGAGCGCGGCATAAAAGATTAGGCTGACGACCGCGGCGATGAGGATGCTTGCCGCTATGGGCAGCGCGCCCATCAGGTTGTGCAGCCATACCGTCAAAAACGCCGCGGGTATGACAACGATGACGCTTTTGACCAGCTTTGGGATATAACCGAATTTTAGCCCGGTCTTTTTTTTGATACACAGGATATGGAGGACGCTGGCGATCAGCCAGGAAATGCCCATTCCCACGCTCAAAAGCGTGATGGGGAAGTTGCCGTAAAAGCAAAAGAACAGGATAAACATCGCGCCCGAACCGATGAGGCAGTTGAAAAAGCTCTTCATTTCGAGGTCAAGCGAATTCATGACCGAGGAAGTGATGTTTTCGATGGCCAGCGGAATGAGCAGCCAGGCCGACGCGGACAAAAACTCTCCGGCGACCTCGTTGTTATACACCAATAAGCCGATGGGCTTGCCGAGCGACAGAAACATCGGGACAAACAGCGCGGCAAACACGGTCGCGAAGCCGATCGCGCTTTCGATCTGTCGGTTGACGCCCTTTAGATCGCCCGCCGCCGCGCTTGTGGAAACGGTCGGAATAAGCACAAAGGCCAGCGATCCCACGACCGTGATCGGAATGTATAAAAGCGGCAGAGCCATGCCGATACTTGAGCCAAACAGCGCCATCGCCTGCTCGCTTGTGTGGCCGGTTTTGATCAAAAGAAAGGGGACGACGATCGCGACCAGCGAATTGATGATGCTGGACGCCGCGCGGGAGACGGTGATGGGGGCGCTGGATTTTAGGAGGGGGATGAGCTGTCCCTTGGGGTTGGCGAGCGCCCCCTTATTCTTTAAGAATACGAGGGTACAGGCCAACGCGCTTATCAGACAGCCGACGGACAGCGAAAGCGCGGTCATGTACAGCCCGTGAAAGCCGAGGGTGATCATGGCGATACAAAATAGTATCCGTACGACCTGTTCGACAATTTCGACCACGGAAACGGCAAAGTAACGCTGCCGCCCCCACAGGTTGCCCCGAAACGCCGAATACACGGCGGAAAACAGCAGCGCGGGCAGCAGCAGCAGCAACGCGTTGACGCTTTTTGGATCGGCAAACATCCCGCTTAGGGGCTTTCGCAATAAAAAGACGGCGACGGTGATCACGGCGGCCAGTATAAGGCCCAAAATCAGCGCGGCGGTCGTCAGCGAGCGTTCGGATTTTAGCTTGTTTTCCCGTCGATACTTGGCCGTCAGCTTGCCGACGACCAACGGAATCCCGCTGGTCGTCACGGTCAAGAGCACAAAAAAGAAGGAAAGCGCGACCTGATAGGTGCCGAGCGCGGCCGCCCCCAGCTGATAGGAGAGATAAATCTTGAAAAAAAAGCCGAGCGCGCGGTCGAGTATCGAAAAAAACGACAATGTCGCAACCGCGTTAAAGATGGATTTCCGCATATTCTTTCCTTATCGATCGTTTTTTGCCGTTGGCAGGCGCAATACAGACCGTTTAGCCGTCGCGAGCGGTTTTATCGGTCTATTCATAGGTATTGCTTTTGCGCCCAAAATATGACAAAGTTCGCAAGGTCGGAGCCGTCCGTTATAGACCGTTTAGCCATTCACAAGCAGTTGCAAGAACAGGTCTAAGTCGTGTATACACAAGTGTAATCGAGCAGGTTTTAGAGATTTTTGTGTCTGTTGAAACGTTTTTTCGCAGGACGTAGCAGCGCTACGTTCAAGAAAATTCGTGATAACAGGCGCAAAAAGATCAAAAACTGGCCGATTATAATCTCGTGGAAACACGACTTTTACATTAAAATTTGTTAAATTTCATTCGACCTGCCCGTAAACCTCTTGTTTTTCGACAAGAGACGTGCTATAATTCTTTACATGAACAGGCATAAAAAAAGCGGTTTTCCCGTTTTTGTTTCTCTTATATTGGTGGTGGTTGTGCTGTGCTTTGCCGCCGCCTGCGATATTTCGGGCTGCTTTTATGTGCCGCCCTCCGGCAAAAATGCCATCGAATTCCGCCGTCCCGCCGTCGAACTGGTGATCGGCGACAGCCGGGAGTTTACCGAAAAAGATTTTATCTATACCTCCGAAAAAAATGTTTTTCCCGGGGGGAAGCTGGCGGTCGGCGATACGAAAATCGCCGAGGTCGCCGACATGAAGGTTTCGGCCAAGACGCTTGGCAAAACCTCGCTTTCGATCACCACGCCGGACGGCAAGCAGGCTCTCTGTACGCTGGAGGTGATCGGCGACGTCCGCGCGCTGGAGCTGACGACCGACGGAAGCCCGGTTCGTACGCTCGGCGAAGAGGACTATATCGAGATTCATTTGATCCTAAACGAGGGCGCCGACTCTCCGGCTGCCTATGAGGCCGCCTGGCTGGTCGACGGCGAGCCCGTAAATGATTTTACCGGCAGCGTCCTGACGCTTCGGCCACTGCCGCAACCCGCGGTCTACGAGGTCGAAGCGTCGGTGGAGAGCCGGACGGGGACGGTCACGACGACGCCCCTGTCCGTCCTGTTCTGTCGGCCGTTTTCCGACGCGCCCGTCCTTTCTTTGCTTGACGCGGAGACGGGCGGACAGCAGCCCCCGGTACGCGCGGCGGCGGGCGAACGGCGCTTTTCCGTCTCCTACGAGGAAACGGCGGGCGACCCCGCGCCCTTGATCGAATGGACGGTCAACGGCGAGCCCGTACAAAACGAGGACAACAAAGACACCTTTTCTTTCACGCCGCCAGCGGCGGGCCGCTATAAAATCGGCGCCCTTGTCAACGGCAAGGCGGCGCTGAGCGAGGGCGTCTCCTATATCGAAGTGACGGAGAGAGGCGCCGTCGTTCCGTCGGAGGTGATGGTCGATTATGATTCGGCGTATCCGGCCGTACGCGTCGAGTTTCTCGGCGGCTCTGCGGACGAAACCTTTTCGTTGGAGGTGAGCGGTCAAAGGACGGGCGACGTCCTGTACACCGCCGAGGTCAAGGGCGCGTTTTCGTTTCTGATTCCCGGCGATAAGCTGGATCTGTTTAAGGAAGACCATTATTTTCGGGTGAGATCCTTGGGCGACAGCCGAACCGAACAGGTGTATCTGCCATCGAGATTTTCCGAAAGGACCACTCTAAAAAAACTGCCCGAGGAGGCAAAAGCGTACCTCTCAAAATTTACGGCGTCCAATCGGCATCTGAATCATTATGTGGTATCCGACGAGGCCTTTTATGAGCTGTTTGATTATTATATGCTGTATCGGCCTCAGCCCGTAGACGGCGTCAAGACCTCGGTCACCTTTACCGTCTACCTTGGGTACGAGCCAGAGAGCAGCATCGAAAGACTGTACTCGGAGGCTTTTCATCGCGCCGGATATACCGGCTCGTACGGTTTGGGCGGCCGATACACCAAAAACGTGGCCGAAGTCAATATCGATTTTTATACGGTCAGTATGCCGGACAAAAAGACGGCGGAGGCCGATTTCGCGCCCGCGCTGAACGCGCTTTTACCGGCCGTCAGCGGCAAACCGCCCGACGATGTCGATCCGGCGGGGCGTCTCCCGATAGACGAGAGGGAAAAAGAGGTCGCGGTCATGACGACCGACCAGCTTTACCGGGCGGTCGAGTGCGGCTATAAACCGACGCCTCATGAAAATTCGGCGGCCGAACGGGCATACCGGTACGGACGGGCGTTATTGAATACCATTTTAGACGACGGCATGAGCGACGCCGCAAGGGCTCGCGCCATCTACGATTGGATCATGTGGAAGGTTTCGTACGACAACGCCTGCGTCGAGATCGCGGCGGGGGACAACGCCGTCAAAGAGGCGGTTCGGTACGACGCGTTTTATATCGAAGGCGTCTTTAACGAGCAAGGCGTTTCGTCGGCGGTCTGCGACGGCATCTCAAAAGCCTATTCGCTGCTGTGCAACATGGCGGGGCTTTCCTGCCTGCGCATCAACGGCCGGGTCAGACAGCAAAACGGCAAGCTAGAGGGTCATGCCTGGAACAAGGTGCGGGTGGACGGCAGCTGGTATATCGTGGACTGCACCTGGGGCGACTGGGTATACGAGGGGATAAACGCCGAGACGGCGACCCATCTGTACTTCTTAAAAACGGACGCGCAATGCGGCGATACGCATATCGAAAACGAGTACGCGGACTATCCGAGGACGGCGGTCATGCCCCATTCGTTCGGGCGCAAGCAAGTTTTCCGGCTAAACGACGAAACAACCTTCTCGCCTTTTTTGAACGATGCGGCGGACAATGCGGCCATCAACGAGCTTTGCCGCAATATCACCGCGTACCTTGACGAGGTTTTACCCCAATCCGGCGGCATCGAGTTTACCACCTACGGCGGCACGACAATCTCCGATTGCGCGGGTCTTGAGATCGAAATCGCCGCGTGCGCCGATATGCTCAAGAGCGTCCTGACCAAGATGAACGACGCCAATCCGCTATTGACTGCGCTAAAAACTAAATTCGATACCGTCCTTTTGATCCCGCGTGCGGATACCGTTTTGGTCGTCGTTTGGCGCTGACATAAAAAATAATCAAACGAATCTGACAAAATTTGATATTTTGCTTGACTGTTTGGATACCTTTACGCTATAATATAGGTATAATTTTAGTATTTCCGCCACTTCCCATCGAAGATCGAGCAAATCCTAAGGTTAAAAATTAAAAGGAGGTAAGATCTTCGTGGCAGACAAGATTCTGGTGTGCAAGGATTGCGGAAAAGAATTTGCGTTCACCGAAGGGGAGCAGGACTTCTATAAAGAAAAAGGCTTCACCAACGAGCCCAAATGCTGTCCTGATTGCCGCAAAGCTCGCAAAGCGGCGCGGTTCGAAAAGAAAAGCTACTAAAAACACAAAAACAGCCTGCGGCCCCTACGGTTCGCGGGTTGTTTTTTATTTAGCCCTGTTCTTGCAACCAATCGCGACGGCTAAACGGTCTATATTCCGTCTGCCATCGTCAAAGAACCGTTTTTGGTAGCGCTGCTACCAAAAAGAACCTTTTCCTTGGCAGACAAAATATATCCTTGTTTATCCATTCACGATTGGTTTTAGAACAGAACTATTGTATACAGGACCATATAAGGAATAGGGAGAGGCCGTATGCTCAAGCCTTATGAGAGACAATTTTTTGACGCCTTTTTTTGGCAGACCAAGGTGCCGTTGCGCGCCGTGGAAAAGACGGGGAAAATATTGGCCTTTCATGCTTTTGTCAAAGCCAAAAAATATTTGGAGACGCCCGATCCCGCGCTGTTAAAAAGGTGCGGCGAAACCACCATGCTCAAAATCGGGCAGCACGAGCTTTTGGCCGTTTTGCCGCTTCGGGGAGACTACGTGATATTGGGGCCGGCGCTGATCGTCGAGCCCGAAAATATCCCTTCGCTGTTTGAGCTGACGCTGGTGGGCGCCGCCGCCGCGGACCGCGTGGACATCGCCGAAATCATTCCCGTCGTTTCGCCCACGCGGTTATGCGCCTATCTGCGTATGCTGTCCCTCGCGCTTTTACGCAAGGACGTCAACGTCAACGAGCTATTGGAAAAATGCCTCAATACCTCCGTCAAACAGATTGACAAAGAGTTTGTTAAGGCGCGTTTCGAGAGTCTGGAAAAACAGAATTTGGAGGACGGGTTGAATTTTTTTGACGAACGCCGAATCCTGGAAATCGTCAAAGACGGCGACGAGGAGCGGCTGTCCGCGTACAAGATCGAGCCGGAAAAATTCAATTTAAGCGGCTTCATGTCTGCCAACCAATTGCGCAATGTCAAATACATGGGGGTCGGCGTCACGTCGCTTGTGGCAAACGCCGCCTCGGTCGGCGGGATTGCCGACGCGGAGGTCTACGTGCTGTGCGGCACGTATTTTCAACGGATCGACCAATCCGAGACGCCCGAGGAAATTTACGCGCTGATCAAAACCATGCTGTTGGATTTTTGCCGCCGTGTCCGCCGCGCCAAAACAAACACAGGCTACACAAAGCCGGTCAGCCGGGCGGTCGCGTATATCAAAGCGCATACCCACCAGCGCCTGACGGTTTTAGAGGTCGCAAAGGAGGCCGGGGTAGGAAAAGACACGCTGTACCGCGAATTTGTCAAGCAGCTTTCGCTGACGCCCAGCGCCTATATCCAGTCGGTCAAGATAGAGGAGGCCAAGGAACTTTTGATCCATACCGATTTTAGCGCGACCGAAATCGCCGCGTATCTGGATTTCAGCTCGCAAAGTCATTTTATCGACACTTTTAAAAGGCTTGTCGGTTTTACGCCCAAGGAATTTCGAAACCGCGGCAAATAGAGCATTCGTTTATCAGAAATGCGCGTTTTTATCAGAAATACGTTTGCATGAAGATTAAAAGAAAAATTTGCGCAAAAACTATTATATCTGCGTAATTTTTTGTATTTTAATTAGAATTAAATTGGTATACTATGAAAAATCGTACATTTTATGGAGAGACACACACATGAAAAAAATTCAGATTTTTTCTGATTCCTGCTGTGATTTGGACACAAAGATCCGCAAGGATTTCGGCATCGAATATCTTAAGATGGGCATATCCTATGACGACAAGGTCTTTAACGCCTCGCTGGACTGGGACGAATACTCGGTCGACGACCTGTACGGCACGCTGCGTTCGGGCACGCGCGTCTTTACGGCACAGGTTCACGCCGATCAGATTCGCGAACGGTTTACCGCCTGTTTGTCCGCGGGGATGGATGTCGTCTATATTGCCGCCCCGCTGGCATTGAGCGCATCCGTCGAAGCGGCGCGCGGCGTGGCGCGGGCGCTTAAAACAGCGTTTCCCGACAACGAAATTTATATCGTCGATTCACTTTCCTCCACATTGGGACTGGGACTTTTGACCGTTGACGCGGCTAAAATGCGGGATAAGGGTAAATCGGCCAAGGAAATCGCCGAATATTTTGAAAAAAACAAATACAATCTCGTGCACTGGACGACCGTTGACGACCTACAGTATCTAAAACGGGCGGGCAGGGTAAAAGCAAGCGCGGCCTTTTTCGCGAATGTGCTCAACCTAAAGCCGGTCATGACCTCGGATATGAACGGCATGAATTTTGCCTATGCCAAGGCAAAGGGTCGAAAAAAAGCCATGTCTATGCTGATCGACCATATCACGGCGGAGGTCATAAACCCGGAGAATCAAACGGTCTATATCAGTCACGCCGACTGCTATGAGGACGCGCTATTCTTAAAGGAAGAGATCATGCAAAAGGTCAAATTCCGCGATTGCTACATCAACTATATGGGGCCGATTTTAGGCGCTTCGGCAGGTCCCGGGTCTCTCGGCATGTTCTGCATGGGGAAAGACCGCCGTAAGCTTTTCGAAAACGAAACCGCCAAGTATAGTTAGACAGTTTAGAAATAAGCATTTGTGCGAGCGGATATTTGAGATGTTTTTT
>JAIRRW010000077.1 GCA_031255775.1 Clostridiales bacterium | reverse complement strand
GAGATGTTTTTTAGCTGATTTTGTCGCTAATACTAGAGGTATTTGCGTAAAAAATCAGATGAAAAACAGCCGAATAGCTGCCGCACAAGTCCTTATTTGTAGACTGTTTAACTATAGGTCTACATCGCGCGGTCAAAATCGTCCATAAACGAGCGTATGTGGCGCTTCATGCCGTACTTTTTGCGCTTTGCCGCAAGGTAGGCGCGTATGATCATGACGGTGGCGGCCACCGCCGCGGCGCCCATCGCCACGACCACCCACAGCCACCAGGACGCGATGATCGAGTCGGACTTTTCGATGACAAATTCGGCGGTAAACTCACCCGTAAAATTGCCCGCGCCCACAAAGCTCAGCTCGTACGCGCCAATGTCCGTAAAGTCGGCGTTGACCGCGTCCGCGCCCTGATAATACACCATAAAGTCGCTGCTAAGCTCCAGCGTATTGCCGTCGTTTGTGACCGTGACGGGCGCTTTGATGCCCGAGCCCGTATAGACCTGCGCCGGCAATACCAAATCGTCCGCCGTCAACCGCTTGGGCGTGATGCGCACGCGCACATCCTTTTTGGTGACAAGACTCCGCTCGCTGCCCGCAAGCGTCAAGCCCTTTAGGTCCGTCGCGTAGACCTCCAGACGGTAGATGCCGCTGTCGGCCACGTTTGCGCGCGCCAATACGTTGGCGGCCGTGCCCTCCGCGATGACGGCGTTGTCGGACAGGCGTATCCACTTGTAATACAGCTGCATATCCGTGCCGTTGACCAGGGTCCCCACGCTGACCGACGCGGTCGAAAGATAGGGCGACCACTTGTACTCCCCGCCGATGTCGGCCGCAGTGACCGTGGGCGCGTTGAGCTTCCACACGGCGGTCAGCGCATGGTTGCGGCTCTCCTTGATCCCATCGCCCTCGCCGACGGTGACGCCCGCGTACTGCCAGCCGTCAAACGTATACCCCGACAGGCCGGTCAGCCGCGGCAGCGCCGGATATTTGCCGTCCTCGGTCGTCTTGACGGGCAGCGCCGTCAGCCCGCCGAGATTGTCAAACGAAACCGTCCAGGGCAGGATGCGGTAGGTCGCGCCGACGGCCGCGCCGACCTGGCTGTAGTTGCCCGTAAACCGAATATTGACGGTATAATCCCGCGCGTTTCGATACTCGTTGCCGTCGGCAAGCCGGACATAATCCGTCCCCTCCGTCAGCCGCAGCGTGCGCCCGCCCGACGCCGTGTCGGCGACCTCCACAACGGGCGGCTGAACCGCGCCGTTATAGTACACCGCCGAGATCGACACATTGTCGGCGGTGAGCGGTTTTGCGGTGATCTCGACCGCGAATGTCTGCCGCAAGACCGCCGTCCGCCCGGCGTCGTCGGACAGCGTGACGGTCAGCACGTAGACGCCCGATTCGGCCGCGTTTTTGATCGCGTATGTTGCGCTTGCCGCCGACAGGGTCCTGGCCGTGCCGCCGACGGGCGTAAAGCTCCAGCTATAGGCAGCGTTGAGCCGATCCGAAATGCTGTGCGTAAACGCAAGCGTCATTTCTCTCATCGTATCCGCGTCGTACTCATAGCGGAAATCGGCCGTGGCCGACATCTTTACCGGCGCGTTGAGCGTCCAGACGGCGGTCAGGTATATGTTGTACGCGCCGACGATGGGGTCGCCGACATTGACGCGGGTCTTCGTCCCCGCGAGTGTCCAATACTCAAAGGTATATCCCTCCGCCGTAAGCGGGAGCAGGTCGGCATCGGAATAGGTGCCGCTCCCGGGCTCCAAAGGGTTGTGGCTTGTGACGCCGGGGATCTCGGAGGAGAAGTAGATTGTCAGTTTTAGGATTATCTCGAACTCGACGGTCAACGAGTCCGTATAATTTCCGCCGTCGACTGCCTCGATCCTAAACGGGTAAACTCCCTCCGCGATCAGATAACCCGGCGCCGTCACTTCGCCCAGCGCGACGACCGTATAATCGACATTCTCCCGCAATCGGTTGGCGCCGTAGCTGACCGAAAACTGCGGATTTCGCACTTGGCCGGTACGGTAGGCGCTGGCGAACGTCACCGCCCCGCCCGGGGCGACGCCGTCGGGATTGACGGCAAAGCCGCTTAGAGTAATGGGGGCAACCTCTATTTTGACCGTATCGGTTTTGGTGAGGGTCAGTCCGTACAGCATATCCTGCACGGTCACGGTGACCGTCCAATCGCCGCTGTCGCCGACGTCGCCAAAGTACAGCAGTCTGCCGCTTTTTAACACCGCGTCCTTTTGCCACACATAGGACAACCGAAACATCGCGTGGTTTTCGGTCAGTAAATCCCCTTTTAGGGCGGCGGTCGTCGTGACGGTATGGCCGTCGCTAAAATCGTAACTGCCGTAATAATCCGCGCCGGCCGATACGGAAAAGGCGCTTTCGTCAAGCCCGTAGCGGGCGACAAGGGTATGGCTGTGGTCGGGAACCGCCGCCCCGTCCGCGATATCCTCGCCGTCGCGCGTCCAGCAAAGAAAGGCGTATCCGGGGGGTACATCGCCGGGGGCTTGCAGGTTTTGATAGGTAACGCCCGCCACGATCGGGATATTGGCGGGGAGCGTCACGCCGGGCAGCATCGAATAAAAGGATATTTCCGGGCTGTCCATCCGTACAACGTTAAAGAGCACATATTTTTCCCCCGTAAAGTTCCCGATCCCCTCAAACCTAAAGGTATAGGTTCCGGCGGGATAGGCCGCGTCCGCGTCATACGCGACATAGCTCCCCCCGCTCAAAATCTTGAGCGCAAGCTCCGTCCCCACCGACATGTCGCCACGATTGTAAGACGTCACCACATTGTCTGGCTTTAGGTCGGTTGTCGCCGAGCCGTTGACGGTTTTTTGGGGAATGGCGATGGAAACGTCGTCGTCGCCGATGTCCTTTGGGGTAATGACGACGCTGAGCGTGACGACGAGGTCGCTTTCGGGCCTTATGCCGTGGCCGTCCAACGCCTTGACCGTCAGCGTGTACACGCCGCTGTCCGAAACGCCGTTTCGTTTTAGCTCGGCGGTATTCACGATGAGCGCGCCGCCCGCGCTTCGCCATTCGTAGCTAAAAATGAGATTGTCGACGCCCGAAATAGCGGGTTGCGCGGTAATCGAATAGCCATCACGGATATAGACGCCGCCGAGGCCCGCCGCAAACGCATCCGCGTTGGTCAGCGTGATCTCGTTGAGGACAAAGCGCGCGACCAGCATATGACTGCCGTCCAGGGCAAGCGCCTCGCCCGCTTGGACGGTCGCGCCGTTGTACTGCCAGCCGACAAAGCGGTAGCCTTGCGGGAAATTGGCGGGCGCGCCGAGCGCCGGATACCTGCCGTTTTCGGGGGTCACCGCCGCGGGCGCCGTGCCGATTTGGGTATAAAAGGATATGGCGACAAGGCTGGTCACCGTAAAGGCCGCCGTCCGCTCGTCCTCAAAATTGCCGATGCCCGCAAAGGTAAACGTATAACTGCCCACCCCGTAGACGGTCGGGCGTTCGGCGGCAAATTCCTGCGCGTCGGCATCCCAAAACGTGATTTCATAATCGACGCCCTCATGCAGCGTCACGCCGCCAAAGGTCACGATGGGGTCAAAGGTCGCCGTCGAAACGGACGACAGGAGGTTTTTTGACGGAACCGTCACCAGCACGCCGCTGTCGTTGATGGACAGCTTGGCGATCCGAACGCGAATGCCGGAAACCGTCTTGGTACGCGTCAGCCCCGAAAGGCCGGTTGCCGTCACGGTGACGCTGTAGGCCTGGTCCTGCACCGCGTTTAAGGACAGCGTATCCAACGTCGTGACGGGATTGCCGCCGGCATCGTACCAAACATAGGTATAAATGATATTGGCGTTGTCGTCTTTATCCGCTATCGAGGGCGTGACCGTCAGCGTATAGCCGCCGCTCGTATACGGCTTGTCGATCCCCGCCGTAAGCGCGGCTTCGTCTTCGATCACGATCTCGTTGAGCGCCCATAACGCGGTCAAGACATGGCTTTTTTGGACGGCCAACTCACTGTTGTCATGCACGATTGTGCCGTCGTAAGTCCAGCCGAGAAACGTATAGCCTTCCGGCTGATTTGTCGGCACGGCAAGAACCTGGTAGCTCCAGCTGCCGCTGCTGCCATTCAGATCCTTCTCGTTCAAGGCCGGCGGCGCGGTCCCCAGCATATCGATAAAGGTGATCTGGATGCTGTCTGTCATCACGAATGTCTGGTCGCGCTCTCCTTTATAATTGCCTGCGCCCTTGATGGTCAGCTTGTAGGTGCCCATGTACCTCGCGGCGTCGGCGGGAACCCATTCGCCGGAAGCAGTATCGAAATATTCCATATCGTATTTGAAATCGGTGTCCGGTTGCAGCCGGGTATTTTGATGTGTGATCGAGATGACGGGCTCAACCACCGCCCCATCCGCGTATTGCAAAACGGGGATGGCGACATTGACGTCAAATTCGCCGCCGCTTGCGCCTATATCCTTTTTATTGATCGTCACAGTGACCGGGAGCTCGACCTGTGCGGAGGTCAGATTTCCGTCGGTCACCCAAACGGTCACAAGGTACGTGCCCTTATCCGAAACGTTGGTAAAATAATTTGTCGCGCCCGTATACGTATAGCCCGCGCTGTCCGTTTTTGTCCAGGCATAGGTAAAGCTGAGTCCCGCCGTCAGGCCGTCGACGTTTGCCGAGACGGTCAACGCGTGCGCCGCCCGGTCATAGACAAACTCCAGCTCGTTATTGAGGAGCCCGGCGGGTTGGCTAATGCTGACGGTCGGGTCTTTGAGTTGCCACACCGCCATGAGCGTATGATTGGTAAAGCTGCGGAGCGGGTCGCCCGCTTCGACCTCTGCGCCGTTGTACTCCCAGCGCAAAAAGTCGTACCCCGCGATACCCGGCGTGTTGAGGTCAGGGAGCGCCGGATACACGCTCGAATTCATGGCTAGCGTGATATTGCCCGCCGTGGCCGCCGTGCCCGCGTTGGGCTTTAGGTTGCCAAACGACAGCGTCACGTCGGTATAAATCTTAAAGGTCTGCTCGACGGTCGTGTCCGCGCTCGCGTAATTGTTTATAAACGTAAAGGTATACACGTAGTCGCCCGCGCTGACAAGATTTTCGTAGCCGATTGGCTCTTGCATCGTATAATCAGTGCCCGCGGCCAAGTAATAGCCGTTGTGCATGATTTGGATGGTCGGCGTCTTTTTTTGTCCGTCGTAGGGTTGAGGCGTGATCAAAATATCGGCGGCGGTCATCATCTTTTGTTTGACCTCGGCATGGACGATCGCGGAGGCGGTCGACGTCAGCCCGCTGGCCGACGCGGTCACCGTCACGCGGTACGCGGTCAACGGCTGTACGTATGTAATCGGCAGCGTGGACAGACCCGACACCGCCGCCCCCTCCGACTGCCCCGTCTCCGTGTTGAACCGATACCAGGTATACGCGTAGGTGACGCCGTTGATGTCGTTTTGACCCGTCCCGATCTTGGCGGAGGCCAAAATGTGATGCGTCGTCCTGTCAAACTCAAACACCAGCGTATCGGCGGGGCTGCCCCCGACCGACGTCGTCAAAACGGGCGCCCTCAGCGCCCAGACAGCCACAAGCGTCACGGACGGATCGTTGGCGGGATACTTGTCCCCCGAGTAAACCGGGATCGCGTTGTGCGTCCAGTGTAAAAAGCTATAGCCCTCGATCTCGCTGGGGACGGGGAGCTGCGGATAGGCCTTGACCGAGTTATCCTCGGGGTGAACATCCAATTGATCGACCGGGATCGAGGAGGTCGATATGGTCGAGCCGTTGATCAGATTGCTAAAATAAATGGCCGCGTCCCCATAAATGATAAAGTCGGACTGAACGTTGGAGCCGCTGTAGTTGCCGTAAAAATCAAAATAAAAGGTGTACACGCCCACGGCGGAATAGGTGGCCGAAATCGTGGGGCTCGCCCGAAAGTCGTCCCCCTCCGTCAGCTCGAGCCTGCCCAGCTCGTCATAAAAATAAAAGCCCTCGCTTTTTGGCGAAAAATAGCGCCGTTCGCCGTTTTGCTGCGACGCGGCGGGCATATGGATATTGGCCGCCGTCATGGCCTTGGGGAGAATATCGACGACATAGACAAAGCTACAGGTCGAGGTCATCGGCCGGGGATAGGTATTGTCGGTCGCGGTCACCGTCACGCGGTACGCGCCGTTTTGGGCGACGTTTTTGATGCCGGAGAGCGCCGAGGTCGTCACGCCCTCCATCGGCAAAAACTCATCCGAATCCGCCGCCATATATTCCCACGAATAGCTCAGCGTGAGCGCGATATGCGCGGAGGAGTCGTGCGATCCGGCCGCCGTCAGCGTCAGCGAACCGTTGACCGCGTAGCCGTAGCCGATCGTCTCGCCCTCCGCCAGCGCGGCACGGTTGACCGCGCCCGACACGCTCGCCGCGACGCGCGGGTTGTCCAGCGACCATTGCGCCTCCAAAAAGTGGTCGTAATGGTTTTTTAACGGGTCGTCCGCGCGGACAAATACGGCCTCTGCGACCGGCGTCGTGTATATCCCGTACTCCGTAAGCCCGGCCAGCGTCGGGCTATAGTAAGGCGAAAGCATCCCGGTATACGTCCACCCTTGGTGCACGTAGCCGGGCATAGAGAGCTTGGGCATACCCGCCGATACGTGCCCCGCCTCAAACGTCGGGCCGACAAATCCGCCCAAAACGTCGTTGTAGGTCATGTTGCTCTTGATCCCGTTGTCGGCGCGGTAAACACGACTGCGGTATTCGTCCCCGTTGTTTTTGTCGTACGCCTTCGGGACATTTCCGGCGGTAAAATCGCCGACGGCTGCCGCCGTCGCGACCGAAGCGCCGTCGCCGTCGATCCCCTTTTGCGTGTACCAGTTGACCGCAAGGACGTTATAGTTGACCCAATCCTCGGCCAAAATATCCTCCGTATGCGCATAACCGGCCGTCGCGGCGGGGTCGAGCCCCGAAAGCGCCGCCGCCGCTTGGGTGTAGAGGCTAAAATGATCGCGATAGCCGCCGCCGCCCGACTGCCCGTCGCCCCGAACGTTGCGTATCAGCGTGCCGTTGAGCCCGATCTCTTGGTTGAGGTTTTCGATCTCCAAAATATGCGGCTTGGGCGCGGCGTATCCGGCGTCGTTAAAGGTGGGCGCCAGCTCGACGACGTTGACGCCGGTGCGTATCCGTCCGATCAGCCCGCTGTACGCCGCGCCGCCCTCTGCATACGTGCCCCCTGCCAGCGTGCCCGTAAACCTAAGCGTCGGAAAATTGATTGGGTACGGAACCTCGGGCAGCACTTGCGGGGCGACGATAGACGCGTAGGACACACTGTCTTGATTGACAACCGCCGAATACTCGAAGTCCACCCTGTCGATGACCACCGCGCTGTTAGAATGTGTGTAAATGCGTATCGTCCTGTTGGCGCCGTTGATCGAAAGGGAAGTGGTCGTGTTGATGCCGGGGGCGATACGGATCATCGCGGAGGAGCCCTTGTTGACCAGCTTGGTCACCTTGTCCGATTTTTGGCCATCGATATACCCTTTGCCGTCCGTATCCGCTATGGCGCGCGGCTCTAAGCCCATGACCACCGCCGTCGTTTGGTTGTTTTTGGTGACGTTGATGAGCCCGGTGGTGTTGTTGTTGCTCCTGATCTCGCCGCCGTTTAGGTACAGGATGCCCTTTCCGCCGTAGCCCTGCACCGCAGTCTCGTTTAGCCTGCCGGACGAATCGAAGGTGGCGTATCGGCTGGGGTCGTGGCTATACTGCGTATAAACCGCCGTGCTGTAATTGCCGATCGTGACCGCAACGCTGGTGGTATTGCCCGTGTTTTCAAACACGCCCCCCGTCATGACGACGTCCTTGTCGGTGTTGTACATAAACAAAAATTGCCCGGCGCCGGATTGAAAGAGGCCGCCGTTGATTTGGACGTCGCGTTTGTTGGCGCCGGTCACGACAAATATATTCGAGTTCGCCGTCGTATCGGTGTTGATAAAGGTGCCGCCGTTGATGACAAAGGACGGCACGCTGCCGTACGACGAATTGGCGTGGAGCAGTCCCGCCTGCGTGGTCGTGGAGCCCGAGCTCGCGTAATTGGCCGCCTTGCCCGTTAGCGTAAAACCGGCGACGCGGCGTTCTTCTGTAACGCC
>JAIRRW010000072.1 GCA_031255775.1 Clostridiales bacterium | reverse complement strand
CTCGTTCAAATGAAAGCAACGCGTCATTTGAACGAAAGCGGCAGCGCCGCTACACGCCGCTATAAGCCGAAAAGCCGCCGTCTACGGGCAGAACGACGCCGGTGATAAAGCCCGCCCTGTCGCCGTCCAGCAAAAACAGCAGGGCGCCGTCCAACTCCTCGGGCTTGCCGAACCGACCCATAGGCGTGGCGGCAAGGATTTTGTCGGTGCGCGGCGTGGGGCTTCCCTTTTCGTCAAACAGGAGTTTTTCGTTTTGCGCGGTGACAAAAAACCCGGGCGCAAGCGCGTTGACCCTAAGGCCGCTCCTCGAAAAGTGGACGGCCAGCCACTGCGTAAAATTGCTGACGGCGGCCTTGGCGGCGCTGTACGCCGGAATCTTGGTGAGCGGGGCAAAGGCGTTCATGGAGGAAATGTTTAGGATACTGCCGCCCGACCGCTCGGCCATGTCCCCGGCAAACACCTGCGTGGGGATAAGCGTCCCCAAAAAATTGAGGTCAAACACAAACTCGACGCCCGCCCTGTCGAGGTCGAAAAAGGACTTGACGTCCGCTTGGCCGTCCCCGGCCTCGTAATATTCCTTATCGGTCGTCGCCTTGGGGCTGTTGCCGCCCGCGCCGTTGACGAGGATGTCGCAGGGGCCGAAATCGCTCAGGATTTCGGCGCGCGCCGCCTCTAAATTTTGTTTATCCAAAACGTTTGCCCGATAGGCCTTGGCCCTGCCCCCGGCCGCGACGATCCTGTCCGCGTTTTGCCGCGCGGCCGCCTCGTTTAGGTCCAAGAGCGCGACCGCGGCGCCCTGCCCGGCCAGCGTATGCGAAAACCCGCCGCACAGCACGCCGCCCGCCCCGGTGACCACCGCTACCTTATTCCGAAAAAATGTGCTCATTTTTAAACTCCTCTCTTTTCTATCGCCTCAAACAACCCATTCAAATACGCCGCCCCCAGCGCCCTGTCGTACAGGCCGTAGCCCGGCTTGCCGTCCTCGCCCCAGATGTTGCGCCCGTGGTCGGGGCGCACATAGCCGTCAAACCCGTTTTCGACCAGCGCCTTGACCACGCCGTAAATATCCAGACTGCCCGCGGCCGTCAGGTGCCCGCTCTCGGTAAAATCCCTTTCGCCCGAGAGCCTAAGCTGCCGGATATGGGCAAAATAGATGCGGCTTGCGTAGCGTTTTGCCAGCGTTGGGAGGTCGTTGAACCGCCCCGCGCCCAGACTGCCCGTGCAAAAGGTGAGGCCGTTGTGCGGGTTTTTGACCGCCGCGAACAGCCGGTCATAGCTGTCCCCGCCGGTGATGATTCGGGGGAGCCCAAACATATCCCAGGGCGGGTCGTCGGGATGAATGGCCATGTCGATGCCGGTCTTGTCGAGGACGGGCATGACGGCCTCTAAAAAATAGACGAGGTTTTGAAACAGCTTTTCGCGCGAAACGCCGCCGTATTCGTCCAGCAGCCCGGCCAGCTCTTTTTGGGTATAGCTTTCGTCCCAGCCGGGCAGGCGCAGGGCCTTGGGGTCTAGCTTGGTCAGGGTCTCGTGCACATAGCTGAGGGCGGTGGAGCCGTCGGCGTTTTCCTGCCTTAGGTCGGTGCGCAGCCAGTCGAATACCGGCATAAAGTTGTAGCAAATGCACCTGACGCCGACCTGGGCGAGGTTGAGGATATTCTGCCGATAGGCCTCGATATAGCCGTCCCGCGCGGGCTTGCCCAGCTTGATGTCCTCGTGAACCGGCACCGACTCGATCACCTCCATCGCGAGGCCGTTTTTGTCGCACAGCGATTTGAGGCGCAGGATCCGCTCGATCGGCCAGACCGCGCCCACCGGCACGTCGTAAACCGCCGTCACCACCCCGCTCATGCCGGGAATCTGCCGAATATAGGCTAGGGGGATCGTGTCCCCTTCGCCGTACCAGCGAAACGTCATCTTCATACCCGCGCCCCCTCCTTGACATACGCGCCGTCCCGCTCGATAAAGCCCCCCGCCCGCAGCAGGTCTTTTAGGGCCGTGACCGCGGCGGCAAAGGCTTCTTGCTGGGTTTTAAAGGCGAACCGCGTCTTCATCTCGCTGCCGTCGATGGCGGCGTACCCGTCAAAAAGCGCCAAATGCGGCTCGACGGTGAGAACCTTGCCGCCGTTTAAAAGCGACAGGATCCGGTCGATCTTGCAGTCGCCGTACCCCGCCGGAACCAGCTCGCCGGTCGCGCGGACCACGTCCTTGATATGGATATAATCGGCGCGGGACAGCAGGGTATCGATCGACAAGTCGGCGTCCTCGCCGCACTGCATAAAGTTGGCGGGGTCGTAGATCGAGCGCAGCGCGGGGACGGCGTCCAGTAGGTCAACGGTACGCGCGACGGTATCGCCGTAGATCTCCTTTTCGTTTTCGTGGTAGAGCGCAAGCCCGCGCCTATCCGCCGCCGCCGCCATGACGGACAGCCTGCGCATGACCTCCGCCCGGTCGCGCGCGGGCGTTTCGGTAAAAAAGCTGAACATCCGGATTTTTTGACAGCCGAAAATCCCGCACAGCGCGAAAATATGATTCAGCTTGTCGAGATGGGCGGAAAAGTCGTCCGAAACCCGAATCTTTCCGATGGGCGAGCCGATCGAAAAGACGGTTATGCCGTTTTCGTCCAGCCGTTTTTTGATGTCCCTTGCCTTTTCCTCGGAGAGGTCGGCGACGTTTTGTCCGTCCGCGCTCCTAAGCTCCAGCAGGCGGATGTCGTGGGCTTTGAGCGCCGCGATCTGGTCGCTGAGGGCGCTGCCCGCCTCGTCCGCAAACGCGCACAATTCGATTTTCACGGTTTTATGTCGATTTATCATAATACCAGTATATCACTGCAATAAATAAAATGCAATTACACAATTTGCGGATTATATTGCAATTTCTGCAATATCCTGCTATACTATAACGACCATGAGCAAGGTCATAACCGAATTTAACATAAACGCGGTCGATTTTTTTCGGCATTCTGCGGACGACAGGCCGGATGTCTCCCTGTATCGGCCGCATTTTCATAATTCGTATGAGATATATTTGTTTTTGAGCGGGGACGCCTCGTTTACGGTCGAGACCGAGCAATACGAGCTGGCGCCCTATGACCTGCTGGTGATTCCGCCCGCCAAGTACCACTATCTAAACCCGCGCGCCGGACAGACCTACGAACGCTGCGTCATCAATTTTTTGCCCGCCGACATTCCGCCGCATTTTGTCGGCTTTTTGCGCGAAATCAGCGGCTATTATCGGCGGGTGTCGGACACCGACGTCTATCCCCTCCTTCGCCGCATGGAGGCCTGCCACAAAAAGTACGGCGCGGCCGACTTTGCCGCGCTGCTCCCCTATATGCTGGGTGAGCTGATCCTCTGCCTCGGCACGGCGGGGCACGAACGCGCCGGCGGCAGGGCGGTCAGCCCGGTCACCGCCCAAATTTTACAGTATGTCGGCGAGCATCTGCACGAGCCGTTGAGCATCAAAACGCTTGCCGAGGCGCTCTTTATCTCCCAATCCCACCTGTCCCACGAATTTCGGCGGCATTACCACATCAGCGTCATGCAGTACATCCGCCAAAAAAAGATTTTGACGGCGCAAAAGCTGATCCGGGACGGCGCGCGCCCCACCGCCGCCTGCGAGCAGTGCGGCTTTGGCAACTACGTCACCTTTTACCGAACCTATAAAAAAGCCCTGGGCGCCTCCCCGGCGGAAACCGCGGGCGAGGCAGACAGAACGAGCGGACTATAAACACCCGCCGGAGGCGGCGAGGCGGGCAGAACGGGCGGACTATAAACACCCGCTACAGGCGGCGAGGCGGGCAGAACGGCCGGCCTGTAAACACCCGCCGGAGGCCGTGTTGACACGCGTGGAAACAGTACCTATAAAACGTCGATCCCCAAGAGGCGCTGCTCGGCCGCGCCGTAGGTCTCCCTGCCGACCAGCCGAACGCCGCCGATCGGCTTTCCGACGTCTATGAG
>JAIRRW010000021.1 GCA_031255775.1 Clostridiales bacterium | reverse complement strand
TGCCGGATTCCGGCTGGGCGAAAGCCTGAGGGGCGGCGAGATACTGGCGTTAAACGGCGCGCTCGGCGCGGGCAAGACGGTTTTTGTCAAGGGCCTTGCCGCGGCGCTGGGGGTGACGGAGCCGGTTTTGAGCCCCACCTTTACGCTCTGTCATGTGTACGAGGGCGGCCGCCTTGTCCTCTGTCATTTCGACTGTTACCGCCTGCGGGACGAAAACGAGGCGCTCAATATCGGCGTGACCGATTATTTGGGTCAAAAAGACACGGTCTGCGTGCTGGAGTGGGGCGACAGGATCGCCCGCCTTTTGCCTGCGGATACGATACGGGTCGCGATCGAACGGATCGGCGAAACACAAAGGGAGATCGGCATTGACACTAAGCAGTAAGCAACGCGCCTTTTTACGGGGGCTTTCCAACGGCATCGAGCCGGTCTGCCAGCTCGGCAAGGACGGCGTGACCGAGGCGTTTTTGTCGGGCGCGGACGAGGCGCTCAATCGGCGCGAGCTCATCAAGATCACCGTCCTAAAAAGCGCGGGGCTGCCCCCTAAGGACGCGCTGGCCGAGATCGCGCGGCGGCTGTCCGCCCAGGCGGTCTGCTCGACGGGCGGCAAGATCGTCCTGTATCGGCGGTCAAAATCGGACAGGGTCAAGCGCCTCGAACTGCCGTGAAATATTTGTTTTTTAACACCGCTGGCTGCGCCGTGGAGCTCGGCGCCTCGCATGACGGCGGCGCGGCGTTTTATACCGACCCGGACGGGCGCAAGGCCTCCGAGGCGCTTTTGCCCGCGGCCGACCGACTCTTGGACGGGCTGGGCATGACCGTGCGGGACGTCGATTTTTTTGCTTGCGTCATAGGCCCCGGGTCGTTTACCGGGATCCGCATCGGCCTGGTCACCGCGCGGACGCTGGCGCAGGTCACGGACAAGCCCGTCCTGCCCGTGGTCTATACGCGGCTGCTGAGCTTTCAGCTCGAAACGACCGAGGCCGAGAGCATCGTCACGCTCCTAAACGGCTGGGGGGATATGTGCTATCTCGCCGTCTACGCGCCCGGCACGCATGACGCGCTGCTTGCCCCCGCCGCGGTCACCTACCGCGAGGCCGAGGCCTTTCTGTCCTCCGTGGACGAGCCGTACGCGCTTGTCACCGACCGGCCGGCGCGGGCGCGGCTGGGGCGGGGGACGGTCTACGACCCCGAAACCTGTATGCGCCGCCTGTTGGCGCGTGACCGTGACAGGGCGGTCGATTACCAAACGGTCGAGCCGCTGTATCTCTTAGAGTCGCAGGCCGAGCGCGACCTCAAAAAAAAACCATGACGACGATTTTACCGTGCGGACAAGCGGACATTCCCGACATCGCGGACTTAGAGCGCCGCGTGATCGCCCTCCCTTGGGGCGGACGCCAGCTGTTTGCCGCGTTTTCGGACGCGCGGTACGCCTTTTATAAAGCCGTCTTTTGCGGAGACGATCCGCTTGGCGCAAAAAAAGCGGTCTTTCGCGGAGACGATCCGCTTGGCGCAAAAAAAGCGGTCTTTCGCGGGGACGATCCGGCGGGCGCGAGAAAAAACGCCCTTGCCGGATATATTTTAGCGGAACACGTTTTGGACGAAACGAATATAAGTAGTATAGCGGTAGAGCCCGCCCTTTGGGGCTTGGGTATCGGTACGGCGCTTCTCGGCCATGTGATCGGCAGCGAGCGGGCGCGGGGCGCCGTGCGGATTCTCTTGGAGGTCGAGGCGCAAAACGCGGCGGCGCTCAAGCTGTACCAAAGCGCCGGGTTTCAAAATATCGCCGTCCGTCCCGACTATTACGGGCGGGGAAGGGACGGCCTCATTTTTGAAAAGACGCTCTAGTGCGTGTATACATTGTCTGTCACGCCGAAAACCCGCTGAAATTCTGCCGCGACAAGGACGGTAAAAAATGGTGCAATTGGCCGGCGGCGTGCACATTTTTTACAAAAGACACGAGGGGAGCGGGACGCCCCTTTTATTATTGCATGGCTGGGGCTGTTCGCACGAGACGGCGGACTGTATCTTTTCGGCCGCGGCCAAGGCCGGACGCACGGTCGTCAGCCTCGATTTTCCGGGGTTTGGCCAAAGCGATACGCCGCCCGCCGATTACACCGTGTACGACTACGCGCGCAGCATAGCCGAATTTTTGATCGGGCTGGGCATCCAAGAGGCGATCGTGCTGGGGCACAGCTTTGGCGGCCGCGTGGGCGTCATTCTGGCCGCGACCACCAATATGGTCAAACGCCTGATCCTGTGCGACAGCGCGGGACTAAAGCCCCGCCGTCCCCTCTCGTATTACCGCAAGGTTTTTGTCTATAAAATCAAAAAGCGCCTCGGGCTCGACACGGCCAAGAGCGGGTCGGCGGATTACCGGGCGTTAGCGCCCGAAATGCGGCGGGTCTTTGTGTCGGTCGTCAACGACCACCTCGATCGGCTCGCGCCCGAGATCGGGTGCCCGACGCTGCTCGTCTGGGGCGCGCTCGACCGGGAAACGCCGCTGTACATGGCCAAAAAATTCGAGCGGCTCATTCCCGACAGCGGCCTCATTATCCTGCAAAACAGCGGTCACTATGCGTTTTTGGAGCAGTACGGCCGGTTTGTGCCCATTCTGCTCAGCTTTATCGAGGGGGTGTGAGTATGCTGCCGTACTATCTGTCGATCCCCTTGGGGCTTGTGACCGCCGCGCTCTGCTATCCCTTTCTCATGCGGTACTTTTTGTACTATCAGCTCTCCGCTTACCGATTAAAGGAGCTAAAAACCGCCGTTTCCCGCCGCGGCTCTCTCGATCCCGCGCGCGCCGCCCTCCTGTCCGTCGCCTGCTTTGTCGGTATGTTCATCTGTACATACGGCGGCAAAGCCGGAAGCTGGGGCGTTTTTTCGTACCTCCTATTTCCGGCGTCGGCCGCGCTCGAATACGGCTTGTATAAAAAAGGCAACAAGGTCAAGCTCAAGTATACCGCGCGGTTCAAACGGCTTTTGGCGCTCTTCTTTTTGTTTACCGGCCTGTTCTGCGTCCTCTTGGCGCTGCCCGCGTCGGCCGCTTTGCCCGCAGTCTCCCTCCTGGGGCTCTCGCCGCTCACCGCCGCGCCGCTCGGCTTTTTGGCGGCGCACGGCATCTCCTCGCTGTTCGAAAATGCGCGGAATCAAGCCTTTATCGACAGGGCGGCCGCCACATTAAAGGATCGGAAGGACGTCCTAAAAATCGGCATTACGGGCAGCGCGGGCAAGACCACGGCCAAAAACGTCCTCACGGCCATGCTGTCCCAAAAATACCGGGTGACCGCCACCGAGGGCAACTACAACACGCCCATGGGCATCGCGCTCACCGTCAACAACCGCCTAAAGCGTGAGGACAGGGTTTTTGTGGCCGAAATGGGGGCGCGGTACATCGGCGACATCTACGACCTCTGCCGGATCGTGCGCCCCTGTTACGGCTTTTATACCAACATCGGCTTGCAGCACGCCGAAACCTTTGGCGGCGCGGCGGCGGTGCGCGAGGCCAAGTACGAGCTGGCGCAAAACCTGATGCCCGGCGGCGCGGCGTTTTTCAACGGAGACAACAAGGGCTGCCGCGAGCTTTACCAACGCTTTCAAGGCAAAAAATACCGTTACGGCAAGGACCCGGACAACGACGCCCGCTATAAAAACGTCGCCATGAGCGAGCAGGGAACCGCCTTCGACCTGATTTTGGCGGGGCAGGCCGTGCGGATCCAAACGCCGCTTTTGGGCGAATTTATCCCCGCGACCGTCACCGGCTGCGCGCTCTTGGCGCATACGCTGGGCATAAGCGCCGAGCAAATCAAACGGGCGGCGGCCGCCCTAAAACCGATTGCGCATCGGCTTCAGCTGTTGTATAATGGTACCGACGTCATCATCGACGACGCCTACAACGGCAACGCCGAGGGCGCGTCGGCGGCGCTCAGGGTGTTGGGCGGCTTTTCGGGTCGGATCAAGGTGATCGTCACGCCCGGTTTGGTCGAGCTGGGCGCGGCGCAGCGCGCGGCCAACCGCTCGCTCGGCAGGGAGATCGCCGGCCGATGCGACCATATGATCGTTTTGGGCCCCAACGCCGACGACCTCATCGCGGGCGCAAAAAGCGCCGGCTGCCAAGAAGCGCGTATCCACCTCGTCAAAAGGGTGGAGGAGGCGGGCGCCGTGCTGGCGGCGATTTCCGG
>JAIRRW010000125.1 GCA_031255775.1 Clostridiales bacterium | reverse complement strand
AAACACGTATATTATGACGATGATTAGCCGTAATCCACGCCAAATCGTCGCATACGATGTGGATAAGTCAGTCAATTCAAAAGCGGTACAAACGATAGTAGACAGCGTATCGGCGTTTGAGAAAAATTATACGGACGGCGGAGGTGTCTATTTAACTGCTTACAATAAATTCGGCGAGTGGAAACAGAACTATCGTGAGCGCCATCCCAAGTGTGGCAGAGATTTTTCTTTCAGTCATGTCAATTTTACCTAGTACGGTTGGATTTGTCCACTCCTTCATCAAGATACAATGCTTTACAAATTCGTTTTTCTCTGCTATGATTGTCCTAGGTCGTGTTCGCGCGGCCTAGTAAGAAAATTGGAAGGCGACGCGCACTTTTTACTTTGCGAATCATTTCGTTTGCCTAGCGGGAAAAATATGGATTCCTACAGTCAAAAAGGTAAAAAGACGACGATCAGCGATATTGCGCGCGAGGCAGGGGTATCGACTGCCGCAGTGAGCCGCGCTTTAAACGATCATTCGGATATATCCGAAGAAATGAAGGCAAAGATCAAGCGCATCGCGAAGGAAATGCACTATGCGCCTAATTTGGCGGCGCGCGCGGTGCGGACAAAGCGCACGTACAATGTTGGCACGATCTATCGGTACGACGATTTTATGCCGCATTCGTTTTTTTCCAAAATACTCAGCTATTTTTGTTACAGACTGCAAAAGGAAGGTTATGACCTGACCTATATTTCCCCCAAAGCCGGAAAACGCGCCGAAAGCTATCTCAGCCACTGTCTGATGAAGGGGTTTGAGGGACTGCTGCTTGCCTGTGTCGATTTTACCGATCCGCGAATCATAGAGGTCGCGAACGGAGAGATTCCTTTCGTCAGCATCGATCACCGCTTTGAAAACGGTATTTGCGTGACCTCGGACAACGGCGCCGGAATGAACACGCTTTTAGAATATTGTTATGCAAACGGACACCGCAAAATATGCTTTATCCACGGCCAGGACGGATATGTGACACGGATCCGAAAGAATGCGTTCAGCGATTTTGTTGCCGCCAAGGGCATGGCGTCCGATTCGTTTTTGATCGAGAGCGAGTATTACAACGCCAACCGTACGCTCGATGCGTTTAAATCGCTTTTGAATCGGGAGGATAAGCCGACCTGTATTTTGTTTCCGGACGATTACAGCGCCGTTTTGGCGATGCAGTACGCGAGATTAAATCACATATCGATACCCGACGATGTTTCGATCGCGGGCTATGACAGCGCCGAGGTTTCCTCGCTGGTCGTGCCCAGCTTGACGACCGTCGAACAAGATACCAAGACGATCGGCAGGCTTGCGGCGGAAAACCTGCTGCATCTGATGGCAAAGGAGATCAGCAGTGTGGAAATACGGGTTCCGGTAAAGCTCATCATCGGCGAGACCATCAAAAATATTCACCCGTAGCCGTTTTTCCCTATTCGGCAACCATATAATAGCATATAGATATAAACGCCCCGAAAGCCCGTCGAAAAAGCCGATGGGCTTTTATAAATTGGGAAGGGGGGAAACGTAAATCTCGGTTTTTTCCCCTCGCAAAAGCGGCATCCTTTTCCGCGCGGCTAAAAATTTTCATGAAAAATTTGGAAAATGTATTGACAAACGTACTTTTGTACAGTATACTCAAGATACTCAACTTAATCGATTAAGCAAATTTAAGAAATTTGTCGGAATTTTGTGACAGAAGGGGGAAAGCATGGAAAGGATGAAAAAAATGAGGTTGAAATCATTGGCGCTGATTTTGGTTTCGGCTCTGTTAGCGGGTATGCTTGCGGCTTGCAGCCCGTTGCCGGCGTCCGGCAAGGGAGAATTTACGCTGGAAGAGGCGGTCACCGTTGAGGTTGACGCATCGAAAAAGCTGGAGCTTGTCAATACCACTTCGGAAAAGACCGTCATCTGGGAATCGGACGACGAGACGATCGCCAAGGTGAGCCGTACCGGCACGGTCACCGGGATGAAAGTGGGTGAAACCGTCGTTTCGGCCTCGGCGGGCGGGTATTATCAGGAGTGTAAGGTCACGGTCACGGATGATAAGGACGCAGAACCTGACGCGCCTGTCGATCCCGACGCCGTAATCCCTGCGGACGGCGCGATCGGCAGCGTTGCGCAGTTGCGTTCGATCGGCAGCAATGCCGGGCTTCTTAGGCGCAATTATTATCTGACGCAGGACATTGATTTTGCGGGCGGAGACATGGAGACAATCGGAACTTGGGATGTCCCGTCAGCCACATATTCGGGCATATTCGACGGGAAAGGCTTCGCGATCATGAACGTCACGTTTACGGGCGGTTCGGCCAATAAGAATACGAACAGGGACGGAGCTACGTTTGGAAACGCGATGTTCAGTATGTTGTCCGGCACCGTCAAAAATCTCAACCTAATCAACGTCAAGGCGCAAGGGGATGGGTTTTGCGGGGCGATCGCGGGCAAAAATTCCGGTAAAATCGAAAACTGTTATGTGGGCGGCAGTCTGACGAGGATCGCCTGCGCCAATGGTTGGCTCTGGTGGGTGCCGGGGGGCGGCTTGGCGGCGATCAACGACGCCGACACGGGGATGATCGAAAGCTGTCTGTATAACGGACCGGAGGTCACCGGCGGATATGCGCTTGTCGGATGGAATTTCGGTACGGCGAAAGACTGCTATGCCGCGCTCGATCGGTATCCCGCCGAAACAGATGAGGAGAGTCTGATTCTCCCCGAGGGCGAGGTAATTTTAGAGGGCGAAGGTGTTGCGGCGGGGCCGTCTTCCTGCGCGTTCCTGTCCGACAGCCAGTTGAAAGCCCCGGCAAGCTACGTCGGATTTTCCTCCGCTGTATGGGAAATGATCGATGGCAAAATGGCGTACCTAAAAGGCGCCGGTGAGCGAGGCTGGGCAGTATTTTAGCAGGGCCGGACAAACAAAAAATGAAGCAAAAAAACAACGGCCGCCGCTCCATCGTTGCGATTTGTCTGCTTTTTGCGCTTGCTTTTTCCGGCTGTATGTTCGGGCAGTCCGGACAAGACCAAACGGCGGATAAGGATAGCTTAATCGATTTTTATGACGAGGTCTATCTCACGCAGGCAGATACCTATACCGGGGAAAGCTGGCAAAAATTCATTGCGGCGCTGCGCGGCGCGGAACGGGCGATCGAAAGCGCGAAAGCGACGCAAAAACAGGTGGACGACGCGCTAAGCTCACTGGAAACCGCTTTTAACGCGTTAAAAAAACATCCTTCGGAAGAGGGGCGGGACGCGAAAAAAAGCTTGGCTGATTTTTTTGCAACGGTCTGTCGCGAGAGTGAGGAGGAATACACGCAAGAAAGCTGGCTGTTGTTTGAGGAAGCGTTGCGCACGGCGGCGGTTTTTATCGAAAGCACGGAGACGACACAGGCGCAAGCGGCGTATATGCTGGCCGTTTTACAGGATGCCCACGCCGCACTCGAAAGGCGCGCGGACGTACCGATCGAGGGTTTGCTCGATCCGGCGAAGTATACCTTGACATTCAGCGATGAATTTTACGGCACGGCGCTGGATACGGACAAATGGGATATACAGCGAGGGAACGGCAGCGCCTACGACCTTTGGAAGTGGGGCAATGAGGAAGAACAGAGCTATAAGGAAGAGAATCTGGAGGTATCCGGCGGCACCCTCAAAATTACGGCGCAATCGGAAAGGCATGACGGCAGAGAATATACTTCGGGGCGCATCCGCACTTACGGCAAGTTTTCGCAGACCTACGGGCGGTTTGAGGCGCGCATTCGGATGCCTGCCGTGACGGGTCTTTGGCCGGCGTTTTGGATGCTGGCCGATGCGAACAACTGGCCGTATACGGGCGAGATCGATATTATGGAGGCGCGCGGCAGAGTGCCGTACACCTTTACCGGCGCGATACACTTTCAGCACGTTTACGGCGTTCCTTACTGTATCGAAACGGAAAGCATATCCGTTCCGGCGGGCATTGCGGAATTTAATGTATACGCGCTGGAATGGCGGCCGGGCAGGCTGGATTGGCTGCTGAACGGAGAAGCAGTGGACAGTGTGACGCGCTGGGACAGCGACAGGGGCGGCATTGCGCCCTTCGACAAGCCCTTCCATATGCTTTTGAATCTGGCGGTCGGCGGGAATTTCGACGGTATGAAAATACCGGCAGCCGCGGATTTGCCGGCGGTAATGGAGGTCGATTATGTTCGTGCCTATTCGTTCGTGCCGTAACCCGGTTTTGAAACTTAATCGATAAAGTAAAATGCGTGCCTCGGCAGCGTAAACACGACCTAACCCATCATGGAGAAAGAAATGAGCAAAACAGCAATCGGAAGAATTTGTTTGATCGCCGCGTGTCTCTTGCTTGCGCTGACGGTCTTTGCGGGCTGTGCCCCGCCCGTAGAAGAGCAGGAGCCGCCCGATCCCGTCGCGGTCAACGAATGGCCGGAGAGCGAACCGGCAAACGATTCGGACTTTACGGACGACGACCTAATTTGGCAGGAGGAATTTAACGGCGCCGCTTTAAATAAAGAAAAATGGCGGTTTGATACCGGCAGGGGCAACAACGGCTGGGGGAACAACGAGGCGCAGTACTACAGAGAGGAAAACGCACGCGTTAGCGGCGGAAAGCTGCAAATCATCGCGCGGGAGGAGGCCTATCAGACAGCGCGTTATACCTCCGCAAAGGTGCTGACAGACGGCCGATTCAGCATGAAATACGGGCGGGTGGAGGCGCGTGTCAAGCTGCCCGTGGGAGAGGGCTTTTGGCCGGCGTTTTGGATGATGCCCCAAGCGTCCGTCTACGGCGCGTGGCCGCGTTCGGGCGAGATCGATATTATGGAGGCGAAGGGAAGGCTGGAAAAGCAGACGAGCTCGGCCATCCACTACGGTATGCCGCTTGCCTATAAGACTTATACAAAGTATCTGCCCATGAACGGCGACAAAACGATTGCTTCCTGGCGCACCTACGGCTTGGAGTGGCGGCCGGGCGAGCTCAAGTTTCTGATCGATGGGGAGCTGTCGGTTCGATATGCCGTCAACGAAGGCGAAAACAAACAGGATTGGTTCAGCTTTGACGACAGAGGCAACGGGACGGGCGGCGCCAGACTGGAGAGCGGCGCGCCCTTCGATCAAGAATTTTTTGTCATCCTAAACTTTGCGGTCGGCGGCCATTTTGACGGCGGCATCCTGCCCCCTGGCGCCGCGTTTGCGCCTGCGGTCATGGAGATTGACTGGGTCAGGGCATACAGGCTGTCCGGCCTGCAAGAGGCGCTGACCTATACGGTAAACGGGACGCAATACGGCTGGGATAAACAAGAAATCGTTTAAGCGGTACGCCGCCGACGAGATAAGGCAGAAAAGGAGAAAGCAAGATGAAAAAGACGATTTGTACCATGATTGCGGCGGTATTGCTGGCAGGCGCTATGGCGTTTTCGTTCGCAGGCTGCGGCAATCCGCCGGAGGGGAATTTAAGGATCGCCATTTATAACGGCGGATACGGTGTAGAATGGGCGTATGCGCTGGCCGATAAATTTTCTAAAGAAAACAACGGCGTTATCGTGGACATAAAGCCCGACAACGGGTTGCTGACGACGCTGACCGCCGACCTGAGGGATAAAAAGAATACCAAAAACGTCGATTTATATTTTTCGCACAAGATCACCTGGGAGATATATGCCGCGCAAAAGCTGATCGAGCCCTTGGACGATCTGTACGAGATGACGGTGGACGGTGAAAAATTCGAGCAGCGGGTGATTCCCGAGGCGCGCGAAACCTCCAAATATCTGGGGAACTACTATAAGGTTCCTTGGGTAAAGGGCGCGGGCGGCATCGTATATAACGTGGGGATGTTTAGAGAAAACAACTGGACGCCGCCCGAAACCTACGAGGATCTCACGGCGCTTTGCGATACCATCGTAGCGGCGAATATTACCAATCCGGTTTCCGGCAAAAAAGTGGCGCCCTTTATTTGGTCGGGCGAGGATTCGTGGCTTTTGGACTACATCGTCTTTCCGTGGTGGGCGCAGCTTGCCGGTTTTGAGAAAATCGAGCGGTTTGTTGGGTTTGAGAGCGCCGATGTCTACAATCCCGCCGACGGCTTCAAGGAATTAAAGGAAGCATTTACCTTCTGGTACGATTTATTCGCGCCGGGAGGAAAACACGCCAACTCGGTGGAAGGCAGTGACGGAACAAATAAATTTACGGCGCAGGCCGAATTCGTGACGGGCGGGGCGGCCATGATGGCCAACGCGCATTGGCTGTTTAACGAGACCAAGGCAAGCATCCGCCCCGATTCGAATTTTGAGATGGCTATGATCCCCGCGCCGACCGTTCCGGGCGCGCGTGAGGGGTACGAAAAGGTCAACTTTTCGGTTGGCTTTGGAGACAGCATGATTCTTGCCTCCAATTCGAGAAACAAGGCGTTGGCAAAGGAATTTTTACGGTTTATGGCAAGCGAAGAAAACTGTCTGCTGTTTTCCTCTTATGTCCCCGGCACCTCGTTGGCGTTCGATTATGACATGAAGGACGCGGACGTGACTTCCGTACACGGGGCAAACGCCAATGTCTTTGCGCAGAGTGTCGCCAAAATGCACAGCGATTATAAAAGCTTTAATATATACAGCACCAGCCCGCTTTCGGTAACCTTGGGCGGCGAGATGATCGCGCCCTGGCTGGAAAACACCTATTTTTATCGGGACGCCTATCAAAACGCGGGCAAATACACCCCCGCATTCGTGTTTGACGACATCTATTCCCGTGCGGTGAGCAACTGGGACAACTGGAAGGCCGGCGCGGGTCTATAAAATAAGTAAGCGAGGCAAGGCATAAAGCGATGACAAATCTAAATGCACAGACAAAACGCCGCGGATTGACGGTAAAAACCAGAAAAAGAATATTCATCGTCGTGATGCTGGCGTACCCGGTATTCCATTTTCTGTTTTTTTGGATCTTTGTCAATTTCAATTCGATCCTGCTGACCTTTCGAAGATATGTCGCGTTCCCGAGTGACAGGTATCCGGAGGTCGGTTGGTATTTTGTCGACTTCGAAAATTATCGGTACATCTTTGACCGCTTTTCGGTAAACCAAGGCTTTCGGCAGATGATTTGGAATTCGCTGACCTATGCGGTGCTGAATGTCGGTGTCATGTTTCCGTTATCCCTGCTGGCCGCGTATATCCTCTTTAAACGCGTCCCCGCCAGCAAATTTTTCCGCGCGCTGTTTTTTCTGCCGTCCATCATTCCCATGGTCGTCCTGACGCTGGCGTTTAAAACCTCGCTGGATCCCATACGGGGCTTTGTTCCGGCGGCGCTCAAGGCGGTCGGCATCGGCAGTCCGATGTTTTTCGGCAATGCGGTGTTTTCGCAATTTTCCATCTATCTGTTTATGATCTGGTCGGGACTTGGCTACAACATCATTCTTCTGTCGAGCGCCATGGCGCGCTTGCCCATCGAGGTGTTAGAGAGCGGCAAACTAGAGGGCATCGGCGCGCCGCGCGAGCTGCTGCAAATGGTGGTTCCGCTCATCTGGCCCAACATCACGACGATGATCGTCTTAGGGCTCATCTCGGTATTCGGCGTTTCGCTGCAACCGCTGATGCTCTCGGGCGGAGAGCTCAATAAAACGATCGGCCTGGAAATCTTTTTGCAGTCGCAGGGGGAAAACAACCTGTCCTATCCCGCCACGCTGGGTCTGATCTGCTCACTCATCGGCGCTCCCGTTATCGTGGGCATACGCACGCTCTTGGAGCGGTTCTTTCAGGAGGCGAGTTACTAAAAATGATCGGTATTTGGAGACGAAACCAAGAAAAGCGGGACGATGGCGGCGACGCTTATTTCAAAAAGCGGGGTAGGCAAAAGATATTTGCCTGGATCATTTTTGCCGTATTTATGATCTACGCCGTTACGCTGATTTTTCCCTTTGCCTGGATATTGATGAACTCGCTCAAATCCGAGCCGACGTTTGCCGAAAATTTTCACGGCTTTCCCGCCGAGCTGTTCTTTTCCAATTATAAAAGCGCTTTGCTGTCGACCGAGGGCGGCGTTTCGTTGCTGAGTATGTTTGGCAACAGCTTGTTGATCACGACGGTCAGCACGCTCATCACGCTTTTGACCTCCGGCTGCGCGGCGTACATCGTCGCGAAATTCAAATTCCGCGGACGCAACCTCATCTACAGCCTTGTCATCTTTTCGCTCGTCGTTCCGATCGTGGGCACGCTGCCCTCGCTGTTGCAGGTCATGCGGGCGATCAAGCTGTATGACACCGTCTTTGCCGTCTTTTTTATCTATTCGGGCGGTTTTGGTATGAACTTTCTGATATTGTACGGGTTTTTCAAAAGCCTGTCGATGGGCTATGCCGAGGCGGCGTATATCGACGGCGCGGGTGATTTTCGGGTATTTTTTACCATCATGCTGCCGCTGGCAATGCCCTCTCTTACGGCGGTGGGCGTGCTGACCTTTATCGGGTTGTGGAACGAATACGTCATTCCGCAGGTTTTGCTGCCCGGTATGCCGACGATTTCGGTCGGTCTATTCACCCTGTCCGAGAACCTCAAAAACACCAACAACTGGACGCAGATGTTCGCGGCGGTCGTCATGGCGCTGGTTCCCATTCTGATCGTATTCCTGATTTTCCAAAATACCATTATGACCAACACCGTCGCGGGCGGGCTGAAAGGATGAGGCTGACGGCCGAGGAGAACGCATGAAAATTTTCACAAAAAAATCCGTCCTATTATTGACAGCCGCGTTATTGCTGGGGTTGCTGTATCTTGTCGGTTGTGCCGCCGGCTCCGACATAAAGGCCGATTTAGAGGCCGATCATCCGTCGGTGCTGCGCGGTTATGAGGCATCCGGCGGGCCGATCAGCTTTTACAGCCGCATGGCGGCGTTTGAGATGGATCGGCCGGGCAACGTCGTCGTCCGCGTAGATATCGACGGCACGTTTGAGAGTGCCGACGTCTCTTATCGCAGCATTCCCAAAAAACAGGTGCGGTACAAAAACGGCAAGCTCGTCATCGATAAGGAATTTTTTACCGTTTTTCAGTCGCCCATCGACCGTGTGCTCAACGTACATACCAAAGAAGGCGCTACGGCGAGCATCCCCTTGATGGTCGCGAATAAGGTCATCATGACGGTTGACGAATTTGTCGCGATCAACGAGGATCCGACCAGCCTGGACGGCAAATATGTCCTGGGCGCGGATTTGGATCTTTCGGACAAAAAGAGCTTCGAGATGATCGGGCTAAAGGTCGACGAATTCGGCAACGAGCAGGAATGGTCGTTTACGGGTACGCTGGACGGCGGCGGCCATATGATCTCCAACCTGACGATCGACCGCGGGTTTGACGGCTCGCCAAACAACGAAAAAGGGTATAAGGTGGGGCTGTTTAAGCGCATCGGCACGACGGGCATCGTGCGCAACCTTAGGGTGAGCAACTTTGATATTACCGCCATCGGGATCGGCGGCGCCTTGGCCGGGATCAACGAGGGCACGCTCAGCAATTGCATCGTCATAAATTCACAGATAAAAAGCAAGGCCGACGGCAATGAGCCGTCAGGGGCTTTGGCCGGGTTCAACGCGGATAAGGCAGTCGTCAAAAACTGCATTGCGCAGGCAAAGCTAACCAACGTTTTTACGCTCATCGGCGGCAATTTCGGCGCCGTTACCGATTGCGCGGGCATACCGCTTGCGGACAGCATCGTGCCGCGTTTGGGCGGCTACATTCGCGTGGGCGTAGAGGACTGGAAGCCCGAAGGGTTTTTGGTGGAGTCCGATTATCTGGTCAATATGGGCGAAGGCACCGCACAGCGTACACAGACTCTCGAGCCGGAAGCGTATAAACAGATGGAAAATTTTACGGCGTTTGACGATTTTATATGGAATAAGGCGGAAGGTACAGGCATTACGCTGCGCAAGCTGAGTATACCCAACAGGCCGGCGGCAGGCTGACAAAAGGACGATAGAGGCAATGAGGATGATGACGATAAGGAAAGACGAGATGAACGACAACACCGTGTTTCGATTGAATCACTATGACAAGGCAAAGCCGTTTTCCGACTTTCTGCCCGGTATCGCCGGTGCGGACGGCATTCCGATGTGGACCTTTTTTGTCAACCGCGCGCAGTGCGTGTGCTCGTTCGGCGTGGAAAACAAGGACGGGGCGATCCTCGAATTTATGCCCGCAAATAAGGCGTATCAGACCGTCGGGCAAACGGGTTTCCGCACTTTTTTAGGTTTTGGGAAGGAGCATACCGAGCTTTTTACGGACGCGGACAGCGAAAAAACGCTGATAAGCGACCGCGAGTCACTGACGATCACCGAGCGCGCAACGGGCGCTTTTGAGGCATCCGTGACGTATGTCCAACTGGCGCAGGAGGATTTTCCGGCGTTGCTGCGCCGACTGACGGTCAAAAATATATCCGACAGGCGCGTCAGGGTTTCGTGCGCGGACGGCTTGGCGCAAATGCTGCCGCTGGGAGCCAAATACGAGGTCGTCAAAAATGTGACCAACCTCATGAGCGCGTATTCCACGGCCGAGCTTGTCAACGGCGCGGTATTGTTTCGGCACGAATATACGACCGCAGACGTTGCCGAGGTCAAAAAAAACCGCGGCGGGAATTTTTATACGGCGGACGCGAAGGGCATATCCCCGCATTATATCTACGATCCCGATGTGATTTTCGGCGGCGATTTGAGCTTGCGCGAGGCGCGCGGGTTTTACGGCACGACCTTTGACGCGCTGTGTGCGCAAAAGCAATCGCTTGTCTTTAAACTTCCGTGCGCTTTTGCGCTCTACGATTTTGAGCTGGCACCGGGGGAGAGCTTTGAGATCGACAGCGCGATCGGCGCGGTCACGGATATTGCGCGCCTTGAGGATGTCGAACGCATCACGCACGCGCCCGGCTTTTTCGATGCCAAACGGAAGCTGATGCAGACGGTCGTGGACGACGTTTTGGAGAGTATGGGGAGCCGCACCGCCGACAAGACGCTGGATGCCTATTTTAAGCAGTCCTTTTTCGACAATGTACTTCGGGGCGGGATGCCGAAAAAGACGGACGGCGGCGTCTCGTATTTGTATGCGAGAAAGCACGGTGATCTGGAGCGCGAATATAATTGGTTTACCATTCCCGCCCAAAAAAATTCCTGCGGCAACGGCAACTTTCGCGATGTTTGCCAAAACAGGCGAAACGATATTTTCTTTTTCCCTTTCGTCGGGACACATAACATCGAGCTGTTTTATGCGCTGTTACAGGCGGACGGATATAACCCGCTGGTGGTCGAGCCCGACGGCTCCGCCCTCTTTTCGGAGGGGTATTGGTCCGATCACTTCGTGTATCCGCTGGACCTGCTGGAAAATTACCTGCGCGTTTATCCCGAAACGCGCGAGGATGTGCTTTTGGGCAGCCGCGCATACACCTATTTTGACAGCGGCGTGTATGTACTCCCCCAATCGGAGCGGCTAGAACGCACCGAAAAAGGGATCAGAAGCTACCGTTCGATCGTCCGCAACCGTCCCGAAGGCGTCCTCAAGGGTCCCGACGGCAACCCGGTGCGGGTGACGCTTTTGACCAAGCTGTACGGCTTGGCGCTCGTCAAGTCATCCATGCTGGATCCCGCGTGTTCGGGGATCGAAATGGACGGCGGCAAGCCGGGCTGGAACGATTCGCTCAACGGTCTTCCGGGCCTAAACGGCTCGTCCGTGCCGGAGGCGATCGGGCTGTATCGGCTGATCGGGTTTTTGCTAAGCGAGGCCGCTTTTATGGACGAGGTCGAGCTGTTGTCCGAACATGCGACGCTCTTTTCTAAGATCGCAAATGTGACCGTATCCGATCGGTACAAGCGTTCGCTTGCGGCGCGCGAGGAGCTGCGGCTTGCCCTCCTGCCCGGGCGGTCACGCGGGACGGTCCGCGCGGATGCCCGGGCGCTGCGGGCGTTTTTTGCCGACGTCAACCGATGTATCGCGGCGGCGCTTAGTGAGGCAAAGCGGGAAGCGGGCGGCATTTATCCTACCTTTTTCGTGTGGAAGCTGACCGACGGCAGACGGGAGGGCGAGATCGATTTTGCCAAGCTGACGCGGTGCCGTGTGGGGATGCCGTTGTTTTTGGAGGGCGCGGCAAAGGGTTTGTTGCTGGACGAGCGGGAGGAAGGCGCGGCCATGCACGAGAGAGTGCTGCGCTCCGAGCTCTATGACAGGCATTTGGGCGTCTATAAAACGGGCGTAAGCCTTGAGACGCAGACGCCCGACATCGGGCGGGTCAGGATATTCAGCGCAGGGCTGTACGAGCGTGAATCCTGTTTTGTCCACCTGCACTACAAATATATTCTGGGCCTTTTGGAGGCCGGTCATTACGAGCTGTTTTATCATGACATAAAAACCGCGCTTGTCTGCCTCATGGATCCCGCCGTATACGGGCGAAACTCGCTGCAAAACAGTTCGTTTATCGTCAGCTCCGCATCAAGTGACCCCATGCTTTGGGGTCGAGGCTTCCAGCCGCGTTTAAGCGGCGCCAACGCGGAGCTTTTGAGTATGTATGTATTGATGTTTGCGGGTCCTGTGCTTTTTACCTATAATTGCGGCGTCCTGCGCTTTACCTTTGCGCCGGCCTTGCACCGTGATCTGTTTGACGAGCGGCACGAGGCGTCGGCGCTGCTGTTTAACTGCCGGATAACCTATGTCAATCCTTCGCGGGTCAATACCTACGACGCGGACGCGGCGGTCACTGCGATCGAAATTTTGACGGATGCCGGCAAAAAGACGATATCCGGCGCTTCTCTGTGGGGCGCGGACGCGGAGGCGTTGCGAAACGGAACGTTTGAAGAGATTCGGGTGATGATCGAAAAAAAGGCGTGAGTCCGTTTAGGGTGTACACGGGCGATTCGCGGCGGCAAAACAAGCCTGCCGCGAAAAGCCTTAAAAATAAATGAGTCAAAAAGGAGAGAAAAAGTATGAAAACAAAACGAGTTGGCATGACCGCATTGTTGCTGGCGCTTGTAAGCGTGCTTGCGCTGGCGGCCTGTACGAATCCCGTATTGCCGGACGGCGATCCGCCCACGGCGGCGGCCTATATTCTGGCCGTGGAAGACATCGGCGCGGATATTACGCTGCAAAGCAAGGATAAGCTGCTTTTGGCACAAACCATATACGCAGGCTTATCCGAGGAGGATAAGGCCCTAGACAAGGTCGTGGACGCAAAAGCCCAATACGACCTAAAGAAGGCGGCGTACGATATCCTTGTGGCAGAACAGGAAACAAAGGACGCCGCGGACGCGTTTAAAGCGCTCGTCGAGCAGATTCCCGCGACGAGCGCCCTGACAACCGACGAAGCCCATCAAAATCTGATCCGCGCCGCGCGTGAAAGCTACGAAGAGCTTGGCACTGCGGCAAAGGCGCTTGCGGTCGCGGCATTCACCAAGCTGGTGAGCGCCGAAACGAAAATGGCGGAGCTGCTCACACGTGAGACGGCCGATGCCTTTATCGCGCTGGTAGACGCGCTGCCCGGTACCGTCGGATTAAACGATGAGGCGGCGGTGGCGGCGGCTGAGGCCGCCTACGCGGCGCTGGGCGAAACGGCCAAGGCATACACCGACGTAGCCGCGGCAAAGCTTAGGCTGGACGGCGCCCGCACCGCTCTCACCGATCTTGCGTCCGCAAACGCGTTTATCGCGCTGGCAAACGCGCTGCCCGGTACTATCGGATTAAATGACGAAGCGGCGGTGACGGCGGCAAGAGCGGCATACGATGCGTTGAGCGATAATGCCTTAGCGGCGGACGGCGTGAGCGTTGCGCTGACAAAGCTGCAAAGCGCCGAGTCCCGTCTGACCGTATTGAAAGCGGCAAAAGCGGCCGCCGATGCGTTTATCGAATTGGTGGAGGCGCTGCCTTCGGCCGACGATCTCGCGGAGGATAGCCTCACGGCGATCGTAGCGGCGGAAAACGCGTACGATGCCTTAAATTTTGATGCAAAGGGCATGACCGGCGTCGCGGCGGCAAACGACACATTGACAACGCTGCGCGCTGCGTACAATGCGGCATTTAGTGTCAAGAGTATTCCGATGCAGGCTGACGCTCTTAGCTTTACGGGGGATGACTTGACGTTCGATGCGGCGATGCTGACGGCGGTTGCGACTTTTTATGAGGTGGCGCAATCAGCGCTTGGCGGCAAAGTAAAAATGAGCCTGTACGCCTATTTTGCGGACGAAACACAGTACGGAAACCATCTGTTTGAGCTCACGCTTGACGTAGCGGGACAGACAGGTACCGTCCAATCGGCCGTCATTGTGCAGGCGTTGAAGGATGCCTATATTGCCGGAGATTATTCAAACGGCGTGACGCCCGATCGAACGTATAAGTTCGCGATCCGGTTTACGGATTTGACGGGGAACCCGAAAATTTCGCAATCCGAGTATTCGCCTTTCTCACCCGGCCGCACCTTTACTTACGAGCGCCCTTTGAGCCCCGCCGAGGCGGAAGCGCAAGCCTTTCTTGCGCTCGCGGCGCATATCCCCGCCCTCGGGGATATGACAACCGACAACGAGCTTCGGCAGCTGATCGGAGCGGCCAGAGCGGCGTATGACGCGTTAGGAGGAGACGCGAAGGCGCTTGATGAGGTGCAAGCCGCTTACGCAAAGCTCCAAAGCGCCGAAAGCAGGCTGGCGGAGCTGATCGCGGACGAGGCCGCGCAAGGCTTTATCGCGCTGGCGGAATTGATTTCCGATCAGGTTACGCTGGCCGACGCGGCCGCGATCGCAGACGCGCGGACATATTATGACGCAAATGTAAAAAACAATGCGGCCGTCGCGGACAGAGATGAGGTCAAGGCCGCGTATGCGGCGCTTGCCGCCGCCGAGGAAAGCTTGGCCGCGCTTGTCATAGCCAAAGAGATCGAGGACTTTCTCGATATGATCGAGGCCTTTTCCGACCCGACGACACAAGCCGAGGTGGAGGCGGCGCGCGCGTATTACGATGCCATGAGCAACGAGGCAAAAGCGGACGACGCCGTTGCCGACGCGCTTATCGTTTTAGAAAGCGCGGAAGATTATTGGATGCTAAAGGACATTGCACCCGAAACGCTTTCGTCGTTTTCTGACGTGATGCTCAACCCCGATTTGGCGTGGCGCGGAGGCCCAGGCTTTGCGCAAGGGTTTAAAGCCAAATACGGCGATGCAAGCATGAGCGACGCAAAGCTGCTGACGCTCGTTCACTTTAGGGTGTTTGTTCACAATGCGGGCGATCAAAATACCGCGCTGTTTTACTACGATTTGCAGGCGGGCGAGCTGACGGCGCTCGGGGTTAGCAGGCTCACGGACATCTTTACGCAAAACAGGGATCTGCTGACGGCGGCTCCCGGCGTGGAGGCAAGCTATGTCTTTATCTTGCAGGTGCTTGACGCGCGCGGCGCCGCCGACGAATCGCTTCGCGTCCATCTCGATTCCGATACGACCGCCTGCGGGGGCACCTTTAGTTATACAAAACAGCCGACGGCCGCCGAGGCGGAGGCGCAGGGCTTTATCGACGCCGTTTCGGCCATGCCCGCGCCC
>JAIRRW010000109.1 GCA_031255775.1 Clostridiales bacterium | reverse complement strand
CTGACACGCAATCTGACCGCCCCTCACTTGGGAGGGGGCGTGCGGGATTCGCGAAAAACTTTTTTTATTTTTGATGTATAAAGCTAAAATTTCCCGTCCATAATTCGGATACAACAAATTTAGGAGTGAAAAAACCATGAAATCTTACAGCGGAAACAACCGAGCCTCCGGCGAAAACGAGCGGGATACCAAGCGCACCCGGCTTTGGTACAGCGTCCTCATCGGCGGCGCCGTCCTCATTGTGGCGCTGGCCATTACGCTGGCCGTCGTCTTTTCTCGGCCGGACGAATTGCCCGTCGTGATAACGCCCGAGCCCGATCCCCCGGTCGTGGCCGAACAACCTGTCTATTATGCGCCCGTCGGCGGCGGCATCATTCGCGAGGCCGCGCTGGACAAGCTGGTGCATATGCCGTCCTTAAATATGTGGAAGACCCACAACGGCGTTGATTTTGCGGCCTCCGAGGGCGGCAAGGTCGTGGCGGTCACCGACGGAAAGGTCATCGGCGTCCAAAGCACCACCCTGGAGGGCGTCGTCGTCACCGTCGAGCACAAGGACGGGCTGGTTTCAGTCTATAAGTCCCTCAGCGAGGCCGCCGTCGCCGAGGGCGACGTCGTGACCGGCGGGCAGGAGATCGGTACCGTGGGCACCATGATGACCGAGGCCTCCGACGGCATCCACCTGCACCTCGAAATGCTGCTAAAGGGCGAGCACGTCAATCCCCTGACGTACCTGGATACCGAGATTCTCAAATAGGTTTCCCTCAAAACAAATATAGGAAAGGAGTCGGATTCCGGGTCGTGCGCGCATGGCCTAAAAGAGTTCGGCTCTTTTCCAATTCGCGCATTTATTTATTCGTCTGTCTTATCCAGCGTGACGAGATAGGTATCCCCGCTGTAGAGGATGATCTTGACCGTGTTGTCGCTGCCTTGCGGGTAGACCACCGTCGCCACCTGTTCGTCCCACTCGGCCGCCGCCTCACCCAGCAGGGTCAGTAATTTTTCGAGCATGATCCTCTCCTTTAATCGTAGATTGATTAGCAACTGTATTTTAATCGATTTTTGATTAAAATGCAATCGAAAAGTAAGACAATGAGAATTTTCGCAGAAAGGTTAATCGATACGAGAAACGAAAGAGGCTATACGCAAACGCAGTTAGCCGAGATTTTGGATATTCCGCAATCAACATATATGCACTATGAGCTGCTTGGCCGGACAAAAGCGGGAGCCGAACCGCCTTTAGAGATGCTGGTAAAAATTGCCGATGCGCTGGATGTTTCGATCGACTATTTGCTTGGCCGGGAGGATTATTTAGGAAACGAGATAAAGCCCAAGGACAGAATAGGGCTTTAATAAAAATGGTTGCGACCGAAAACGACGCTTTTGTTTGCTCCCGATTTGATTTATGTTGCTATGTTTACGGTTTTAATAAAATCGGGAGAGGGGAAAAATGACACTTTTCCTCCTCGGACACCTTATCCCTCGCGCGAATGGATATATTCGCGCGAAAGCGTAGCTAATTATACATGGCGATCGCGATGAGAAACGCGAGGCAAAAAGCCAGCCAAGCGAGCGCGGGCAGGACAAAGAGGGCGGCCGCTTTGTTGATCTTAAAGGCGATGACCGTCAGCCCGGCGAGGAGCGCGGCCGCGGCGGACAGGAGGATAAAGCCGGCGGAATAGGCCTTGAGATAGGTCAAGAGGTAGGGGACGGCGATCAAAAGCGCCAGCGCGGCCAAAAGCGCCGAGACGGCCGCGATCCGGTATGCCGCGGTGTGCGCCGCGCAGCGGTCGGCCGTCAGCAAAAAGAACAGCGCGTTTCCCAAGAGAAAGCAGCACAGCGGCTGCAATACATAAAAGACCGCGTGCGGCGGCGTAAACATCGGGCGGACAAGGTTGTCCATTCGGCCGTACGCGCCCCCAAAAAAGCCGCTCACCACCCCCAAAAGCAGCACGCCCCCGACGATCAGCACATAATTGAGGGCGCTCATGTTCGATTTAGCCTTTCCCGCCGCCGCGTACGCCATATAAAACCTACCTCCGATTTATTCTAGGTGGTAGTATTTGCAGAAAAGCGGTTTTTATCCCCCCGAATCTTCCCGACGCCGGGGCAAAGCAACGGGTACATTTGCGCAAATATCGGTTTTAGAAAAGTTGAAACACAAGGTCGTTGAGCAGTAAAAACAGGGAGAGGGCGAACAGGTAGACCGAAAACCCGGCGAACGAGCCCTTGGATAAAAACCTGCTTAGGATTTTTAGGCAGATAAGGCCGCCGACAAAGGCCGTGAAAAAGCCGACCAGGAGGTTTTCGACCGGGACGGCGGCGACCTCCCCGGTGACGGCCTCTAAAACGGTGGAGCCGAGGATGACGGGGATGCTCAAAAGAAAGCAGAAACCGGCATTCTCCTCCTTTTTGCAGCCCAGCATATGGGCGGTCGAGATGGTCAGGCCGCTTCGGGACAGGCCGGGGAGGGCGGCGATGCCCTGCGCCCCCCCGATGATGAGCGCGTCCACATAGCCCATTTCGGTTTGCGGCCGCTTGCGGCGGGGCGGCAGCTTGGCGCCCAAGATGAGGACGACGCCCGTCGCGGCAAAGCAGTAGGGCAGCGCCCAACCGTTCATCATGCCCTCCGCCGCGCCCTTTAACAGCAAAAACCCGCCGCCGGTGACGAGGGTGGCGCACAGCAGGAGGCGCATTTTTTTGGACAGCGGGTGACGGATGAGGTCTTTTACGTCCTTATAATAGACGATGACCACGGCCAAAAGCGTGGCGCAATGCACGATCAGATCAAACAGCAGGCCGGACGGCGTCCCGGTCACGCGCGAAAACAGGACGAGATGACCCGAGCTCGACACCGGCAAAAATTCGGTCAGCCCCTGAATCAGCCCCAAAATAAAAGCCTCGATGATATTCATAACAATATACGATATGCAGGGGCTTGTACATATATGCCGTAAGCGGCATTTTGGCGACAGCGGCAGCGCAAAAAAGTTTCCAAAAAATTTTCCCCTTTAAAAACGCTTGACAGGCGGTTGCGATTTTTGGTATTATCTATCGGTATTGCCTTTTGAAGAGAGGAGCGGAAAACCCGCTTTTTTACGAAAGGGGCGGGGTCGTGCGGACACGGCCCAAAAACAACCGAATTACGGCCGGAGCCGGGTCGTGTTGACACGGGTGTAAGGACGACTTATAGAGACAGGAGAATTTGCATGACGCAGAGAACAATCAAGAAGGTCAAGTACGGCAATACCGAGCGGCGTTCGTTCGCGCAGATCAACGAGGTCTGCGAAATGCCCTACCTTATCGAGGTGCAGAAAAATTCGTACAACGACTTTCTGAAAAACGGCATTGGCGAGGTGTTTGAGGACTTTTCGCCCATTCGCGATTTTTCCAACAAGATGGAGCTGTACTTTTTGGACCATCAGCTGGAAATGACGCCCAAGTACAGCGAGCGCGAGTGCAAGGACCGCGACGCGACCTATGCCGTCCCCCTGCGCGTTACGGTGCGTCTGGTCAATAAGGAGACGGGCAGCGTGACCGAGCAAAAGGTCTTTATGGGCGACCTGCCCCTCATGACCCCCAACGGCTCGTTTATCATCAACGGCGCCGAGCGCGTCGTCGTCTCGCAGCTGGTGCGTTCGCCCGGCGTCTACTTCAATTTTCTCAAGGACATCAAGACGGGCGTCAACTTTTACGGCGCCACCAATATTCCCTCCCGCGGCGCCTGGCTGGAGTTTCAAGAGGACGACAAGGGGATTCTGTGGGTGCACGTTGACCGCCAGCGCAAGGTTCACGCCAGCGTCCTTTTGCGCGCGCTGTCCGCCGTTTCCGCCGGAGAATTTGAGGACAAGACGCCCATTTTAGAATATTTTAAGGACAAGGATTTTTCGGCGGACGAGGCGCTTGCCGCGCTGTTTGCGCAAGAACCCTTGATCCTAAGCACGTTGGACAAGGACCCCAACAAGACGGCGGAGGAGGGCTTAAAGGAGCTCAACCGCAAGCTGCGCCCCGGCGAAATCCCCAACATCGACTCGATCAAGCTGTACCTGCGCGGCCTGTTTTTTGACAAACGGAAGTACGACCTGTCCCGCGTGGGTCGGTATAAATTCAACAAAAAGCTGGCGCTCTCCGCCCGGATCACCGGCCTTATCGCCCACGAAAATGTGGTGGACGCAAACGGCGTCGTCCACGTCAAGGCGGGCGAAAAAATATCCGAGGAGACCGCCGTCAAGATCCAAAACGCCGGGATCAACGAGGTTTCGGTCCGGGCGTCGTGCGAGCGCGGCTTTCACGTGGTCACGGGCAACCGCCACGTTGACCTCGCGGGCTACGTGACGCTGACCAAGGACGAAAAAAAGGAAACGGAGCTGCCCGACCGCGTGTATTATCCGGCGCTCAAAGCCATTTTGGACGAGAGCAAGGGCAAAAAGGACGTCGTCAAGGCGCTCTTGAGAGAGCGCGCCGAGCAGCTCAACGTCAAGCATATCCTCATCGACGACATCATCGCCACCATCAATTATGTGACCGGACTCCGCTATGGGATCGGCAGCGTTGACAACATCGACCACCTGGGCAACCGGCGCGTTCGGAGCGTGGGCGAGCTGCTGCAAAACCAGTTCCGCATCGGGATCGCGCGGCTGGAGCGCGTGGTCAGAGAGCGTATGCAGATCCAGACCGACGCCGAGCCGCCCACCCCCCAAAATCTGATCAACATCAGACCCGTGACCTCCGCCATCAAGGAGTTTTTCGGTTCGTCCCAGCTGTCGCAGTTTATGGACGAATCCAACCCCATTGCCGAGCTCACCCACAAGCGCAAGCTGTCCGCCTTGGGCCCCGGGGGCTTAAACCGCGAGCGCGCCACCTTTGAGGTGCGCGACGTCCACTACAGCCACTATTCGCGTATGTGCCCCATCGAAACGCCCGAGGGGCAAAACATCGGCCTCATCAACTCGCTGTCCTCGTACGCCAAGATCAATTCGTACGGCTTTATCGAGGCGCCCTACCGCAGGGTGGACAAGGTCAAAAAGGTCGTGACCGGCGAGGTGCATTATCTGGCCGCCGACGAGGAGGACCGCTATGTTTTGGCGCAGGCCAACGAGCCGCTGGACGCCAAGGGCTGGTTTGTCAACGAGCGCATCATGGCGCGGGACAGCGAGGAGATCGCCGAGTACAGCCGCGACGACATCGATTATGTGGACGTGTCGCCCCGCCAGATGATCTCGGTGGCGACCGCGCTCATTCCCTTTTTAGAAAACGACGACACCAACCGCGCGTTGATGGGCTCGAATATGCAGCGGCAGGCCGTCCCGCTCTTAAAGCCCGAGGCGCCGATCGTGGGCACCGGCATCGAGCACAAGATCGCCTATGATTCGGGCGTCATGGTGGTCGCCCGCAAGAGCGGCGTCGTCACCTATGTGGACGCCGACCGCATCATCGTGGCCGAGGACGAAAACGGCGAGGCCATGCCCGAAAACGCCGAGATCATCGAAAACTTTAAGCGCACGATCGGCAAAAAGGAACAACGCGCCGAATACACCCTGTTAAAATTTATCGGCACCAACCAGGGCACCTGTATCAACCAAAAACCGCTGGTTCAAAAGGGGGATAAGGTGCGCGCCGGACAGGTCATCGCCGACGGCCATTCCACGCAAAACGCCGAGCTGGCGCTGGGGCGCAACATTCTGGTCGGCTTTATGAGCTGGGAGGGCTATAACTACGAGGACGCCATCCTCATTTCCGAAAAGATCGTCAAGGACGACGTGTTTACCTCCATTCATATCGAGGAGCACGAGCTGGAGGCGCGGGACACTAAGCTTGGCGAGGAGGAGATCACGCGCGACATCCCCAACGTGGGGGAGGATGCGCTCAAAAACCTCAACGAGGACGGCATTGTCCGCATCGGCGCGGAGCTGGAGTCGGGCGATATTTTAGTCGGCAAGGTCACCCCCAAGGGCGAGACGGAGCTCACGCCCGAGGAACGCCTCCTGCGCGCCATTTTCGGCGAAAAGGCGCGGGAGGTGCGCGACACCTCCCTTAGAGTGCCGCACGGCGAGGGCGGAATCGTCGTGGACGTCAAGGTCTTTACCCGCGCCAACAAGGACGAGATGAGCCCGGGCGTCAACAAGCTGGTTCGCGTCTATATCGCGCAAAAGCGCAAAATTTCGGTGGGCGACAAAATGGCCGGACGCCACGGCAACAAGGGCGTCATTTCGCGGATTCTGCCGCAGGAGGATATGCCCTTTATGGCCGACGGCACGCCGCTCGAGATCGTCCTCAACCCGCTGGGCGTCCCCTCCCGTATGAACATCGGGCAGGTCTTGGAGGTCCATTTGGGGCTGGTCGCCAAGGCCTGGGGCTGGAAGGTCGCGTCCCCCGTTTTTGACGGCGCGCTGGAGAGCGATATCGAAAAGCTATTGCACGAAAACGGCTTTACCGCGCCCGACGGCGGCGTGGACGGCAAGGTGCAGATGTACGACGGCCGCACCGGCGAGCCGTTTGAAAACCGTTCCACCGTCGGCTATATGTACATGATCAAGCTGATCCACTTGGTTGACGACAAGATCCACGCGCGTTCGACCGGCCCGTACTCGCTGGTCACGCAGCAGCCGCTGGGCGGCAAGGCGCAGTTCGGCGGGCAGCGGTTCGGCGAGATGGAGGTCTGGGCGCTCTACGCGTACGGCGCCGCCAATATCCTGCAAGAGATCATGACCGTCAAGTCCGACGACGTGGTCGGCCGCGTCAAGACCTACGAATCCATCGTCAAGGGCGGCAACAACAACGAGCCGGGCGTCCCCGAATCCTTTAAGGTTTTGATCAAGGAATTGCAGGCGCTGGCGCTGGACGTCAAGGTCCTAAACGAGGATAAGCAGGAGATCGGGATTCGCGAGCTCATCGAGGACGAACGCGACGAGCTGGGCGACCGTTCGGACAAAAAGAAGCACTATGTGGGCGGCAATCTGGATATTGAGGACGAGATCGACATCGCCCAAAACATCTTTGCCGACGACCTCTTGGAGGACGACGCGGATCTGGGCGAAAACAGCCTCTTCGGCGAGGACGATTTCGACATCGGCGACGACCCGTTCGGCGATACGCTCATCGACGAGGACGAGCTCACCGAGGACGACGGGCTGTTTGACGCCGATTCCGACGCCGAGGCGCTCATCGACGAGTCGGACGACGAATCGGACGACGAACTGGAATAGGCAGTCCCCGTATCTTACGCTAGCTTTAAGGAGAAATCATAGATGTTCGAACTCAACAATTTCGATTCGATGCAGATTGCCATTGCCGGGCCCGATAAGATCCGCGAATGGTCGCACGGCGAGGTGACCAAGCCCGAGACCATCAACTACCGCACGCAAAAGCCCGAAAAGGACGGCCTGTTTTGCGAGCGCATTTTCGGCCCCACCAAGGATTGGGAATGTCATTGCGGCAAGTACAAGCGCGTCCGCTATAAGGGCGTCGTTTGCGACAAGTGCGGCGTCGAGGTGACAAGAGCCAAGGTGCGGCGCGAGCGCATGGGGCACATCGAGCTGGCCGCGCCCGTCACGCATATCTGGTACTTTCGCGGCGTTCCCTCCCGCATCGGCCTCCTGTTGGATATGTCGCCCAAGGCGCTCGAACAGGTCGTGTATTTTGTCAATTTTATCGTCCTCGACCCCAAGGACACCCCCCTCGAATACAAGCAGATTTTGTCCGACGCGCAGTGCCGCGAGGCCATCGAAGCCTACGGCGCGGGCGCCTTTAAGGTGGGCATGGGCGCGGAGGCCGTCAAGGAACTGCTGGCGCACATCGACATTCAAAAGGAATACGACGAGGTCAAGACGATCGTCAACAAGTCGTCCGGCCAAAAAAAGGTCAAGGCCATCAAGCGGCTGGACATTTTGGATTCGTTTTTCAAGAGCAACAACGAGCCGACCTGGATGGTGCTGGACGTGCTGCCCGTACTGCCGCCCGAGCTTAGGCCCATGGTGCAGCTGGACGGCGGCCGCTTTGCGACCAGCGACCTAAACGACCTCTACCGCCGCGTCATCGCGCGCAACAACCGCCTAAAGCGGCTGATCGAGCTGTCCGCCCCCGATATTATCGTCCGTAACGAAAAGCGTATGCTGCAAGAGGCGGTCGACGCGCTGATCGACAACGGCCGCCGCGGCAAGGCCGTCGCCGGCGCTGGCGGGCGCGAGCTCAAATCTCTCTCCGGCCTCCTGCGGGGCAAGCAGGGACGCTTTAGACAAAACCTGTTGGGCAAGCGCGTCGACTATTCCGGCCGCAGCGTCATCGTCGTCGGCCCCGAGCTCAAAATGTACCAGTGCGGCCTCCCCAAGGAGATGGCGCTCGAGCTGTTTAAGCCCTTTGTCATGCACGAGCTGGTCGCCCAGTCCAAGTCCCACAACATCAAAAGCGCCAAGCGCTATGTCGAGCGGGGCTCCAAGGAGGTTTGGGGCGTGCTCGAGGGCGTCATCAAGGAGCACCCCGTCCTGTTGAACCGCGCCCCCACGCTGCACCGTCTGGGCATCCAGGCCTTTGAGCCGGTTTTGGTCGAGGGCCGCGCAATCAAGCTGCACCCGCTGGCCTGCGGCGCCTTCAACGCCGACTTCGACGGCGACCAAATGGCGGTGCACGTCCCGCTGTCCGTCGAGGCGCAGGTCGAAGCGCGTTTCTTGATGCTGGCCACCAACAATATCCTAAAATTATCCGACGGCAAGCCCGTGTGTTCGCCCACGCAGGACATGGTCATCGGCTGCTTCTATCTGACGATGGAGCGCGAGGGCGCAAGGGGCGAGGGCATGACCTTCTGCGACACCGACGAGGCCAAAATGGCCTACTTCAACCGCGAGATCGAGCTGCAAAGCAAGATCAGCGTGCGCGTCCCCGCCGAGATCGACGGCCAAACCGTCTGCAAGCGCATCCGCACCACCGTGGGACGCATCGTCTTTAACGAGGCCATTCCGCAGGACTTGGGCTTTGTCGACCGCAACAACCCCGAGACGATGTTCGAGCTCGAAATCAATTACCGCGTGGACAAGTCCAAGCTGCAAAAAATCGTCAACGCCACCTTTAAGCAAAAGGGCGCGACCGAGACCGTCAAGGTTTTGGACAGCATCAAGGCGCTGGGCTTTAAGTATTCGACCATCGGCGCGATCACGACCAGCATTTTCGACATGAAGATCCCCGCCAAGAAAAAAGAAATTTTGGACACGGCCGAGCGCGACGTCATCAGGATCGAGCAGCTCTACCGCGAGGGCGAGATGAACGACGACGAAAAGTACCGTCTGGTCGTCGAACGCTGGAACAAGGCCAACGACGCGGTGACCTCCGAGCTCAAGGGCACGCTGGACGAGTTTAACCCCATCAACATGATGGCCGTCTCCGGCGCGCGCGGCAGTATGAAGCAGATCGCCCAGCTCTCGGGTATGCGCGGACTGATGACCAACCCGCAGGGCAAAACGCTCGAAACGCCCGTCCGTTCCTCCTTCCGCGAGGGGCTGTCGGTCTTGGAATACTTTATTTCCAGCCACGGCGGCCGCAAGGGGCTTGCCGATACCGCGCTAAAGACCGCCAACTCCGGGTATCTCACCCGCAGGCTGGTGGACGTTTCGCAGGACGTCATCGTGCGCGAGGAGGACTGCTGTCCCACCGGCGCGATCGCGGGCATCAAGATCGACGACATTATGGACGGCGACACGGTGGTCGAGAGCCTGCAAGACCGCATCAACGGCAGGGTCGCGGCCAAGGACATCGTCGATCCCGAGACCGGCGTCGTCTTTGCCAAGGCCAACGAGCTGATCGACGAGGAGACCGCGCTCATCATCGAAAAGCGCGACAACGAGCTAAAAGCCAAGTATAAGGCCGATCCCAAAAACAAGGGGCTCGCGGGCGGCGGCATCGAGGCGCATATCCGCAGTATGCTGACCTGCAAATCCAAGCAGGGCGTCTGCGCCAAGTGCTACGGCAAGGATATGGCGTCGGGCAACAGCCTGGTCAAGGTCGGCGAGGCGGTGGGCATCGTCGCCGCGCAGAGTATCGGCGAGCCGGGCACCCAGCTGACCATGCGTACCTTCCACTCGGGCGGCGTCGCCGTGGCCGAGGACATCACGCGCGGTCTGCCCCGTATCGAGGAGCTGTTTGAGGCGCGCAAGCCCAAGGGCGTGGCCACCATCACCGCCGAGGGCGGCGTGCTCACCATCGTCGAAAAGGACGGACGCCGCGACATCGTCGTCAAAAACGCCGAGGGCAAGGAGTTTTCCTATTCGATCCCGCACGCGGCCAAGCTAAAGCCCGAGATCCAAAACGGCGCGGCGGTCAGCCCCGGCGACGCCCTCACCGAGGGGCCGATCGACCCGCACGATATCCTAAAGACCAAGGGCTATAAGGAGGTGCAGGAATATATCGTCAAAGAGGTGCAGGCCGTGTACCGTTCGCAGGGCGTCGAAATATCCGATAAGCACATCGAGGTCATCGTGCACCAAATGCTAAAAAAGGTGCGCATCGAGGACGGCGGCGAGACCCGCCTCCTGCCCGGCGAGATGGTGGACGCGGCATCCTTTAATGAGGAAAACCGCAAGGCCCTCACCGAGTATAAGCGTCCGGCCGTCGCCAAGCACACGCTTTTGGGCATCACCAAGGCCGCGCTCGCGACCGACAGCTTCCTGTCCGCCGCCTCCTTTCAGGAGACCGCCAGGGTCCTGACCGAGGCCGCCATCAAAAACAAGATCGACCCCCTGACCGGCCTTAAAGAAAACGTCATCATCGGCAAGCTGATCCCGGCGGGCACCGGCATGAAAAAATATAAGCACATCTTCCCCTACGAGCTCAACGTGCCCGAGGACGAATACGACGAGGACGCCGACGAATATATTCCCGGCGAGGCATACTAGGTAGTATTAAAAAATTATATATCAAAGGAGAAAGGTTATGAAAAAAGCACTAATGATCGTTTTGACGCTTGTCATGGGGCTGTCCGTTTTTAGCATGAGCGGCTGCGAAAGCTATGATTATGTCATCGGCATCCTCCAGTACGCGCCGCATCCCGCGCTTGACAAATCCAACGAGGGTTTTAAAGAGGAATTGCAAGCGTGGGCGGACGAAAAAGGGGTCAAGATCAAATTTGACGACAACAACGCAAACGGCGACGACAGCAACAACCGCACGATCGCGCAAACGCTGGCCGCAAAGAGGCAGATGGACATGATTTTTGCCATCGCGACCCCCAGCGCGACGCTGGCGGTTGCCAACGCGGCCGATAAGAAAATACCCGTCGTCTATACCGCCGTGACCGATCCCGTGACGGCCGAATTGACCGGCCGTACGCACGTGACGGGTACCAGCGATATGGCCGACGACCTCATCGCGCGGCAGATGGATCTCTTGCTTGCCGCCCGAAGCGGGGACGGAAAGATCGCCATGCTGTACTGTTCGAGCGAAACAAATTCGGAGGTGCAGGTAAAGGCCGCGGCCGATTATCTTAAAACAAAAGACGTAGCCGCCGACGACATCAAGAATTATACGGTCGTCGATACAAACGGCCTCAATGTCGTCCTAAACCAAATCGTGCAAGACGGGGTGTCGGTCGTCTACTCGCCCACCGACAATCTGATCGCCAACAATATCAGCAGCGTCGGGACAAAATTTAAGCCCGTCAAGATCCCGTTTATTTGCGGCGAGGGCGGCATGGTTGACGAGGGCGGGCTCATGGCGGTCGGCGTCGATTATAAGGCGCTGGGCGTCCAGACCGCCAAAATCGCGATCCGCGTTTTGGAGGGCACGCCGGCCGGTGACATCGCCTGGGAAAAGGCGGCCGCCAATTTTGCGTTTACCATCAACGATGGCTATAAAACCGCGATGGCGTACACGCAGGAACAGGTCGATGCCTTTAAAGAATACGCGGACAGAGTGTAACCGCGCAAGATAAATCGATGTTTTTTTTAGATTTACTGTACGCGTTTCCCGGCGGGATCGCCGACGGCCTGACCTTTGCGCTTTTGGCCGTCGGGGTATTTATCACCTACAAAATACTGGATTTTGCCGACCTGACCGTGGACGGCTCGATCGCGCTCGGCGGCGCGCTGACGGCGCAGCTCATCTTTTTTGGCTGTGAGCCGGTCGTCGCGATGCTGGCCGCCTTTGCGGCGGGCGGGGCCGCGGGGCTTGTCACCGCGCTCCTCCATACCAAGCTCAAGATACCGGGCATCCTGTCCAGTATCTTGACGATGCTGGCGCTCTATACGGTCAACTTTCGCATCATGGGAAACTCGACGCGGCCGATCGGCGAGCGGACGACCATCTTCACCTATATGAGCGGGATGTTTCCGGGGCTGCCCCTGACCTACGCCACCATCATCGCCGGCGTGCTTTTGGCCGGGGTCATCATCGCGCTGGTGTACTGTTTTATGGGGACGGAGTTCGGCGCGGCGCTCAGAGCGACCGGCAACAACGCCAAAATGGCCAAGGCGCAGGGCATCAATACCGATACGACAAAAATTGTCGGCTTGATTTTGTCCAACGCCCTGGTCGCGCTGGCGGGGTCGTTTATCGCGCAGGCGTCCACCTCGGCCAACGTCGACATGGGGCGGGGCGCGATCGTGATCGGCCTGGCCTCGGTCATTATCGGCGAGATGATTTTCGGCAAAAACCGCCCCTTTTGGGCGCGGCTCATCTCGGTCGTCTTGGGCGCGGTCATCTATCGGCTCATCATCGTGATCGCCCTGCAGCTGGGGCTAAAAACAGAGGATCTAAATCTGGTGTCGTCCATCATTGTCGTGGTGGCGCTGTGTATCCCCTTTGTGCGCGACAAGATCAAGAGCCGCCGCCGCAGGGTCGCCGCGGGCTTGCCGCCCGACCCGCCCGCGGGCGCACCGACCGCCGACGACCCGCCCGAAGCGGGGGAGGTGACGGACTGATGCTGATGATGCAGATCAAGCAGGCGCGCAAGACCTTCAACCCCGGCACGGTCAACGAAAAACGCGCCATTGCGGGCGTTGACCTCTCCGTGGAGGAGGGCGATTTTATCACCGTGATCGGCGGCAACGGCGCGGGCAAGTCCACGCTGTTAAATCTGATCAGCGGCACCTATCCGCTGGACAGCGGCGAAATTTTGTTAAACAGCGGCGGCGGCGCCGGGGACGCGGGAGGCGTTTTGGCGGATCGGTTTATCAACATCGGCCGCTTGCCCGAGCACAAACGCGCAAGGTATGTCGCGCGCGTCTTTCAAGACCCGATGATGGGGACGTGCGGCGGCATGGAGATCCAAGAAAATTTGGCTTTGGCGTACCGCCGCGGCAAGCCGCGCACCCTCCGCTGGGCAATCGGCAAGAGCGAAAAGGAGCTGTACCACAACGCCCTAAAACGGCTGGACCTAGGGCTCGAAAGCCGCATGAGCGCCAAGGTCAAGCTCCTGTCCGGCGGACAGCGGCAGGCGTTGACGCTCCTGATGGCGACCCTGCAAAGGCCCGACGTCCTGCTGCTGGACGAGCATACGGCTGCGCTCGACCCCAAGACGGCCGCGCGCGTCCAAAAGCTCACCACCGAGCTCACGGAGGAGAGCAACATCACCACCGTCATGATCACGCACAATATGCGCGACGCGATCAAGTACGGCAACCGCCTGATCATGATGAACGAGGGCAATATCATCTACGAGGCGCGCGGCCAAGAAAAAGCCGCCCTAAAGGTGGAGGACCTCTTGCGAAAGTTCGAGTCCAACGCCGGCGGACAAACTCTAAGCGACCGCATGATCCTCGGTTAAACAAGCAAAGAGAATCTAATAAAAAAGAGAAGTCGGGCAAAAACTGTCCGACTTCTCTTTTGTCCGCTCCGTCTGTCCGCGCCTAGACCGGCAGGGTGAGGTCGCCCGGTTGGATGAGCGGACGGCCGCGGAACCCGATTCGGCGCATGAGCTCGGACAGCAGGAGGCAGATGGCCGCGGGGGCGAGGATTTGGACGCCCGCGATCTTTAGGAGGATTTCCCAGATCGGCAGGCCGTGGCTGTACATGGAAGTAAAGGTTCCGATGCAGCCGACGAGGCCGGAGGTTCCCATGCCCGCGCCCACCGTGTTGCAGGTCATGCTCAGCGCGACCGACACCGGCCCCAAGATCGCGCTGGCGAGGACGGGCGGCAGCCAGAGGACGGGACGCCGGACGAGGTTGGGCATTTGCAGCATGGAGGTGCCCAGCCCCTGTGCGATGAGGCCGCCCCACTTGTTTTCGCGAAAGCTCATGACCGCGTAGCCCACCATGTGCGCGCAGCAGCCCGCCGCCGCCGCGCCCGCGACCAACGTCCCCACCGGCGTACCCGCAGGGACGGAGAGCGGCCCGCCCAGCAAGAGCGCGATCCCCAGCGCCGCCGACGAGATCGGGAGGGTGAGCACCACGCCCATGATGACGGCGACCAAGACCGCCATGAGGTAGGGGGCTTGCTCGGCGCTGACCGTGATTAGGTTTTGCAGCGCGCTCATCATGGCGTTTATGGGATAGCCCAACAAAAGGGCGGCGACCGCGCCCGACACCACGGCGACAAGCGGCGTGACGATGATGTCCACCTTGGTTTTATTGGATACCAACGCGCCGGCCTCCAGCGCGACAAAGGCCGCGATAAACGCCCCAAAGGGCTCGCCCGCGCCCGCGATCGGCAGGGTCGATACCGTCCCCGCCCGCGCCATGTCCAGCAAATTCTTGGCGTGCGCCCCAAGCATACCCGCGACGCCCGCGCTGATCGAGACCAACGGCGCCCTTTTTAGCTTGTACGCCATGCCCAAGCCGATGCCCGCGCCCATGATGAGCTGGGCGGTTCGGCCTACGCCGGAGAGGCACTGCCCGAAAAAGCCGGGGATAAAGTCGCCGATCTGTTTGAGGATCGTCCCGATAATAAGCGTCGCAAACAGGCCGATCGCCATGCCGGACAGGCCGTCGATAAAGATATACCGCAAGAGCCCGACGATCTTGTTTGGGGCGTTTTTTGCGGCGTTTGACGGCGTAGTCGTCGTCGGCGTCGGGGTTTCTCCGCCGGGCACGCCGTCCGGCTCGCTTGCGGCCTTATTGAGGCCGGTCTCGTGGTTGACGGTGTTTTTTGTTTTCATCATGACAAACTCCTTTTAGGTCGTGTTTCCACGAGATTATAATCGGCAAGTTGTTGATCTTTTCGCGTCTGTCATCACGAATTTTCTTGAACGTAGCGCTGCTACGCCCTGCGAAAAATCGTTTCAACAGACACAAAAATCTCTAAAAACTTGCTCGATTACACGCGTGTCAACACGACTTAGATTAGACCTGTTCTTGCAACCGCTCGCGACGGCTCAACGGTCTAACATATTCTCGTTGAGCCATTCGCGATTGGTTGCAAGAACGGGTCGGGTCAAATAAAATGACCATATATACCCGAGGTTATATATGGTCATAGCGGTTTAATCGACCGGCCACGTATGGCCGCCGAATCATGGCTTAGACGTGCGTACACGCCTATACCTCCAAAAAGAGGTCACGGACAAACAAGACGGCGCTACTTTTGGCGCACAAAACAACGCGGAAAAATTTTCACGCTTGGAGGGGATTATTGGGAGAGGCGCTTATAAGACTCAAGACGATCCTTGGCGTCCCGCTCGGCCTTAGAAAACAGCGTTTCGGCGACGGCGGGATTGGCCTTTGCGAGAGAGGTGTAGCGCACCTCGTTTTTCAAAAAGTCGCCGTAGGACGCGGTGGGCTCCTTCGAATCGAGGCTAAACGGATTTTTGCCCTCCGCGGCCAGCGCCGGGTTGTAGCGGTACAGCTGCCAGTAACCGGCCTCCACCGCTCTTTTGGTCTCGGCCTGGCCGTTGGACATATCGATGCCGTGGTTGATGCAGGTCGAATAGGCGATGATGAGCGAGGGGCCGTTGTAGGCCTCGGCCTCGGCCACCGCCTTGATCAGCTGGTTTTGGTTGGCGCCCATCGCGACCTGCGCGACATAGACATAGCCGTAGCTCATGGCCATCATGCCGAGGTCCTTTTTCTTGGTGCGCTTGCCCGCCGCGGCGAATTTCGCGACCGAGCCGGTGGGCGTGGCCTTGGAGGACTGTCCGCCGGTGTTGGAGTACACCTCGGTGTCCATCACGAGAATATTGACGTCCTCGCCGGAGGCCAGCACGTGATCCAAGCCGCCGTAACCGATGTCGTACGCCCAGCCGTCGCCGCCAAAAATCCACACCGATTTTTTGACGATACAGTCGGACGCTTCCTTGACACGGGCGAGCGCGGCTTTGAGCGCGCCGTCGGCTTTTTTTGCCGCCGCGTCGATGCCCGCGGTGATGACGGTGTGGTATTCCTTGGATTTTTCGGGGAGGTTCCCGTTTTCGATCCAGCCGCCAAACGCCTCGCCCAAATCGCCGCCGAGCCCCGCGTCCAGCGCCGCCTGCATATCGGCGGCCAGCTTGGCGCGGCGCGCGCCGTAGGCCAGGTTGATGCCGTAGCCAAATTCGGCGTTGTCCTCAAACAGGCTGTTTGCCCAGGCGGGGCCGTTGCCGTCGCGGTTGACGGTATAGGGGCAGGTGGGGGCGGAGCCGCCGTAGATCGACGAGCAGCCCGTGGCGTTGGCCACGATCATGCGGTCGCCGAAGAGCTGGGTGACCAGCTTGACATAGGGCGTTTCGCCGCAGCCCGCGCACGCGCCCGAAAACTCAAACAGCGGCGTCAAAAACTGGCTGCCCTTGACCGATTCGGGCTTAAACTTGTGCGTGACGTCCTTGTGCGCGACGGTCTCGGCGTATGTGTAGTTGGCTTGCTCGGTGCGTTCGACCTCCTCAAAGGGCCGCATGACCAGCGCCTTTTGCTTGGCCGGACAGACGTTGGCGCAGCTGCCGCAGCCCGTGCAGTCCAAGGGGGAGAGCTGGATGCGGTGGTTTAGGCCGTCCAGCTGCATGGCGGGCTTGGACGTATAGGTCTTGGGCGCCTTGGCGGTTTCGGCGGCGTCGGTCAAAACCGGACGGATACAGGCGTGCGGGCAGACCAGCGAGCACTGGCCGCACTGGATACAGTTGGCCACCTCCCATTTCGGGACCTGCACGGCAATGCCGCGCTTTTCAAACTTGGTCGTGCCGGTGCGCACCTTGCCGTCGGGCGCAAACGCGGAGACGGGGAGGCTGTCGCCCAGGAGCGCGGAGATCGGCTTGATAAAGCCCTGATAATAGCTGTCCTTGGGTCCCTCGTAGGCGGCCGCGCCCGCCTTGGTCGTCAGCCAGTCGGCGGCGTATTTGACCTCGACCAGCCGTTCGATCGCCTTATCCACGCAGGCGTAATTTTGATTGACGACCGCGTCGCCCTTTTTGCCGTAGGTCTTTTTGATGGCCTGCTTCATATAGTCCTCGGCCTCGGCGTAGGGGATGATGTCCGCCAGCTTAAAGAAGGCCGCCTGCATGACGGTATTGAGGCCGCGCTTGGCGCCGATCTCGCCCAAAACGCTCTGGCCGTCCAAAATGTAAAACTTGATTTTCTTTTTGGCGATCTGGTTTTTCATAAGAGCGGGCAGCTCGGCGTCCAGCTGCTCGGGCGACCAGTTGGTGGCCAAAAGAAAGGCGCCGCCCTCCTTTAGGTCGGATACCATGTCGTACCGCGTGACGTACGACTGGTTGTGACAGGCCACAAAATCGGCCTGATCGATGAGATAGGTCGACTTGATAGGGCTCTTGCCAAAGCGGAGATGGGACACGGTGATGCCGCCGCTCTTTTTAGAATCGTAGACAAAATAGCCCTGCGCGTACATATCGGTATGGTCGCCGATGATCTTGATGCTGTTTTTGTTGGCGCCCACCGTGCCGTCCGAGCCCAAGCCGTAAAATTTGCAGCGGCTGGTCCCGGCGGGAGAGGCGTTGATAAACGCGCCGGCGGGGAGGGAGGTGTGGGAGACGTCGTCGTTGATGCCCACGGTAAAGTGGTTTTTGGGCGTTTTGGCCAAAAGGTTGTCGTAGATCGCGCCCACCATAGAGGGGTTAAATTCCTTGGAGCCCAGCCCATAACGGCCGCCCACGACGCGGATGCCCGTTCTGTTCGTCTCGACCAGCGCCGCGCAGACGTCGGTATAGAGGGGCTCGCCCACCGACCCTGCCTCCTTTGTGCGGTCCAAAACCGCGATCCGCTTGACGGAGGCGGGGATGGCGTCCGCGAAATCCTTGACCGAAAAGGGACGGTAGAGCCTGACCTTTAAGAGGCCGACCTTGCGGCCCTTTTTTTGGAGGTAATCGACCGTCTCCTCGACGGCCTCCGCGCCCGAACCCATCATGATGATGATGTCCTCGGCGTCCTTTGCGCCGTAATACTGGTACAGCTCGTACCTGCGGCCGGTCAGCTTGTACACCTTTTCCATCATCTCCCTGACGATGGCGGGCGTCGCCGCGTAATAGTTGTTGGCGGCCTCGCGGTTTTGAAAATAGATGTCGCCGTTTTGCGCGGTGCCCATCTGCGCGGGATGCTCGGGGTTCAGCGCCCGGCGCTTAAAGTCGGCAATGTCGGCCATGTCGACCAAGGGGAGAATGTCCTCATAGTCGATGCCGTCGATCTTACTGACCTCGTGGGACGTCCGAAAGCCGTCAAAAAAGTGCAAAAAGGGCACCTTGGCCTTTAGGGTGGAGAGATGGGAGACCAAGGCCAAATCCATCGCCTCCTGCACCGAGTTGGAGGATAAGAGCGCAAAGCCCGTTTGGCGGCAGGCCATGACGTCGGCGTGGTCGCCAAAGATGTTGAGGGCGTGGGCGGCCAGCGCCCGGGCGCTGACATGAAACACCGTAGGCAAGAGCTCGCCCGCGATCTTGTACATATTGGGGATCATTAAAAGAAGTCCCTGGCTGGCGGTGTAGGTCGTGGTGAGCGCGCCCGCGGCCAGCGCGCCGTGCACGGCGCCCGCCGCCCCGCCCTCCGACTGCATCTCGGCCAGGCGCAGCGTCTGCCCAAACATATTTTTCCGCCCGGCGGCGGCCCACTCGTCGGCAACCTCGGCCATGGGCGAGGACGGCGTGATCGGATAGATCGCCGCGACCTCGCTAAAGGCGTACGCGATGTGCGAGGCGGCTGTGTTGCCGTCGATTGTCATTTTTTTCATGTTGTTCCTCCCAAATTTAATCGATCGAAGATGCGGCAAGAAAAGGGCATGGTGGCGGCCGCTTGCAAAAGACCATAACAAGTATAAACGTTCGGGCAAAAATAGTCAAATAAACGCTGCCGCTTTTCGCTGACGCTTTCGATAAAATGACGTCGGCGTTTTCATTTTTCCGATAAAACCGTCAGATAGGCGCGGGCGGTTTCTCTTGCCGCCGCCACCGAAAGGTTGAGGCAGTTGCCGCATTCCCTTTTCGAGCCGCCCGGCATGGGCGCGTCCCAGTCGGCGGCGGCTTCGAGCGCGCTTTTGACAAGCGCCCGCGCCGCGTCGTACGCCACGCCCTTTAATAGCACATAAAAGCCTGTCTGGCAGCCCATGGGGCCGACGTAGAGGACGTCCGCCGCCCGCGCGCCGTTTCTAAGCACGGTCGCCAAAATATGCTCCAGCGAATGCAGCTCGGCGTTTGTCAAGAGCGGGTCGGCATAAGGCTTTTTCATCCTGAGATCGTAGGTAAAAACGTCCCCGTCGACGCGGGAGAGATAAAAGCCTTTTTCCAAGGTTTCGTGATCGACCAAAAAGGATGCGATGCGTTTCATACGCTCTAGTATAACACAGCTTGCCCCACTCCTGCAATCAATCGGCGTGACAGATAGTGGGTTGATACGGGCTACGTTTGTCTTGCCGCCTCGGTCATGTATGTCCATATACACTCCCTTCGGCGGCAAAACAACTGTTGCCCGTCTGAACCTCACTCTTT
>JAIRRW010000054.1 GCA_031255775.1 Clostridiales bacterium | reverse complement strand
GTCATAGCAAAGGAATCCGGCATAAGCTACCAAGCCGTACAAAATAGACTGAACAAAATTTATGCCAATCTACGAAAAAAAATCTAAGAACACGACTAGTAGTTCGTCCCATTTAATATTTTTACTAATTATATATGGGATATAGATGTTTAAGTTTTATCCTTGCATCCGAAGTAGTAAATTGCCAGTCCACGGTTTTTTGATTGGTATTGCGGTTAGTATGCCAAGCTGCAAGTTCCGTTCGCAAAGTGTCCATGTCAGGAATTCGCCTTTTTAGACATTGACGACCCATTACAGATAACTCTATTTCCGCAATGTTCAGCCAGCTCCCATGCTTTGGTGTGTAGTGTATTTCCAATCGTTTTGCCAATGCTCTTGCTGTTTCCGCCGGATAAACTTCGTAAAGCGAGCCTATCGTATGCGTATTCAAATTATCCATAACAAGCCGGATTTTTGGCTGATCGGGGTAATGCACCGTTAATAACTCGTGGATTTCCGTTGCCCAATCTTTTTTTGTCCGCTGCTCGCGCACGGATGTCTTGCGCCAACCCGCAAGCGGCTCCGTAAAGATAAATATACTGCAAGTTCCTTTTCGTTCGTACTCATAATCTATTTTTTTCTTTTTGCCAGGCTTCATCGGAATAGGCGTTAGCGCCTCGTCCAATAATTGATACGGCTTCTCATCCATACAAACTAACGGCACATTTTTATCAAACGGCAAGCAATATGTTTCCAAAACATCCTCCATTCTTGCCACGAATTCACCGTTTTTCTCCGGCGTGATACAATAATACTCACTTAACCAAGGCTTAAGTTGTGTTTTTTTAAAAGTCTGTCTACGGTCATCCTGCCGACGCTGTCCATAATCTTTAATTCGATTATTTGACTTGTCAACAATCTTAACGACCAGCTTGAATATCCTTGCGGTGCTTTTGAACACGCCAATGCTATAATCCTTGCCTCCTTTTCGCCGGTAATCTTAGGCTTGCGTGACGGTTCTTTTAGCGGCTTGCGTTGCACAGAATTCGCAATACCATCCTTGAAATACCTTGTCTTGATATTGTTGACCGTTTGCTTTGTCGTACACAGCAGTTTTGCAATTTCAGTCGGGGTCTTAAAACCAGTTGCGCCTTCGTCCGACATTAGCAAGATATTCGCATGCAACACTTCTTTTGCTTTTCCTTTTCGCGTTACAGCTAATAATTCCTTTCGTTCCTCCAATTTTAATATAATGTGTTTCTCTACTTTTCTCATATGGCATACCTCCAAGCACAAGTATACCATATTACATTAACTTAGTCAAATATTAAATGGGACTAAATACTAGTCCTGTTTTAATATCTCATTTAGGTTCCGCGCGCCAAATACGATACGGACAATGATAATCGTATGCTCGGCCTCGTCCGGTTTATAGAAAACAACATAGTTGTCCACAACAAACCGACGCAAGGACCGGTCGGCCATGTACACATTTTCGACCTTATGTCCCGAATCCGGAAACGCGCGAACCGTGTCGATTTTTTCAAAAAGTTTTACCGCCAAATCCTCGGCCGCTTTCGGATTTGAAAGGTCCTGCTCGATGTATCTCAGTGTTTCTTCCAAATCGCCGAGCGCCTTAGGGGCAAACCGATAGGAAAGTTTACTTCCCATATCTTGCCATGATTTTCTTTTTGACCTCGTCGCCGTCAATCAAAGCGGCGCCCGCGCGGAGCTCCGCCAAGGACTCGTTAACAAGCCCGGCTTCGTACAATTGTTTTACGGTACGCTCATACAGCTCGATGTCCATCACAACAAGTTTACCGTAACCGTTTTTAGTGACAAAAACCGGCTCCCCGCTCTCCGCGCAGCGCTTCTCGATCTCTACCGTGTTTTTTAGGTCTCGCATAGGTACGATTTGCATTTTATACACCCCATGGCTGTAGGATACGTCCGTGGCCATATTATATACTAAATTTAGCCGCATGTCAAGGGATATAACAGGTCGTGTTTACGCTCGTGTTTACGCGCCCTAGTCCGCGTTTTCCGGCGGTTCGGCTTGATTTTCGCGTTGCGCGGGTTCGCCCTGCCGGGCGGCTTGCGGCTCCTTTTTCTTTGCCGGGCGTCGTTGAAAGGCCTTGACAAAATCCAGCGAATGATCCAGCACGCGGTAAACGGCCGCTTTATCCTCAAACGCGCCGTCCACGGGCAGCGAATACCAATTTGGCCCCGCGGGGAACTGTGCGCGGCAGAGCTCGGGATGCCGCGCGGAAAGCTCCTCGGCGTACGCGCGGCTCATCCTAAGTACCATCAGCACGCCCGTTTCGATGCTATAGAGCATCCCGAAGGTCTTTTCGCGATAGCGCAGCGACATCGGAAGCTGCGGCTGCTTGGGCCGCTCGATCACGTTGATGTCGGCGTTGTCCTGCGCCGCCGCCAGCGCGCGCATCCGCTTGGCTATCTCGCTGCGGCTGATGCGGAATTCGGCATAGGCCTCCTTCAATTCCGCCAGAGCGGCGGCGTATTCGCGCTCGGCTTTTAGATAATTCCCCTTGACGGTATCGACATTTTCCACGATGTGCTTTTCGATCTCGTTTTGAAAATTGACGGTTTCGCTGCTGCGCTGCGAAAGCCCTTCCTGCGCGATCACCCGCAGCGTAAAGTCATAGCAATCCCAAAGAATATCGTAAATTTCGGTTTTTTTCTTGAAAGTGCGGTCGATCGTCAGGCTGTACCAGTTGTCCTCTTTTAGAAACGTCTCTTTTTTGAGCGGGTGCAGGGCGCCTATCCGCGCGGCCTTATCCTCGGGCAGGCGCAATAAAAATATCAGCACCAAACCGTCCTGCCCGTACATGACCGCAAAGCTGTGCTCGCCGCACATCAGATAGTCAAAGCCGTCCGCGGCGGTCTTTTCTTTGACAAACGGCGGAACCGGAAACCGCTCCTTATTCTCGCGCATGACGCCGATATAATCGGTAATATCACTCCGCGACAGCATAAAAAGCCGTTCCTTTTGGGCGGCCTGTCCGTTTTCCGCCGTGGGCAATACGGCTTTTTTGCGCGTTTTTGTCCCTTCCTTTTTTGTCCCCTGCTCGCGCACATGGCTGCCGACCGCCCAATCATCGCGCACGGCATGATCGACCAGCCGTTTTGACAGCCGGTTGTAAAGCTGGACGCAGAGCGCCTGCGGCTTGCCCCGCGCTTCGAGCTCTTTAAGTAGCTCGGCGGCGTCCCCGGCAAAGCCGTCGTGCAAGACCTTGTGCCGCTCGTACCCGGGAAAGCCCACCTCCGCCATGTATTTTTCCTCTTCGATCGCGTGCGCCCGCACAAGCTCCAGCACGGCGTTTGCGGCGTCCGCCACCCCGTGCGTCTCGTTTGAGGCGACCACGCCGCGCAGGGTGTTGAGCGCCTGAAATATCCGCTCGTGCCGCGCGTCCAAATCCGCCTGCCCCAGCTCATACTCCTTGCGCCACTCGACGGCAGGCGCCAGGCTTTCCTCCTCGTCGGCAAAGGCGATCCCGGCGCGGGAATGATCCTTGATCAGCGTTTTCATGATCCTTTTCCACAGGCTTAGATAGGCGTGCGGAATATGCATATCGCGGTAGGTTTCGACCAGCGTGAGCTTGACCTCCCGCGCAAGCTCGGCGCGGAAATTTTGCGGCAGCGCAAAGCCCCTTTTCGCGGCATAGGCGTTGATCTGCGCCAGCAGCGTCGTACGGGCGTCGTAGGTAAAATCGGTTCCCAGCCTGTTTTTGAGCGCCTCCTCGGCAAACAGCCGAATCATTTTTGGCGGCAGAATATTCTCTAGGCAGGCGGCCTCCCGAAGCAGTCCCCGCTTTTTCGCGGTGAAATCGGACAGCTCAAACAGCTTTTGCGGCTCGTGGACAAACATGCCCTCGGACAGGCGTTTTTTGATCTCGCGCCCCTTTTTGTCGGAGGGCAGCAGCAGGCAGGGCAGCGCGCCGTCCGCCCCGTACAGCTCGGACATCGAATCGATACCGTTTTCGCCCGCGCAAAAGATGACCAGCTCGTATACGGTGTTGAGCTTTCCCTTGGCGATCAGAATATCCTTGATCATTTGCAGATAATACATGTCCTCGGGATTGAGTACGACGATGGGCAGGCAGCCGATGATCGTGGATTTGGCAAGGTGCATCGCAAGCGACGCCTCGACGACGTGGAGGGATTCCTCATTGGCGCGGTCGGGCATCAGCCGCATGACCGAATTGGTTTGGATATGGTTGTCCGCGTCCTTATAGACGATCCGCACGCTGTTCATTTCGGTCACGGGAACCATGTACGAGGTGTGCGTATTGTACAAAATCTGCGTATTTTTGCCCAGCTCCCGAAAAAACCGAGCCAGCTTTTTTTGCATAATCGGATGCAGCGCGGCGCCCGCCTCGTCAAACAGCATGACCGTGTTGCCGACGTCCTGCTGCGCCGTGACCGAAAAGGACAAAAACAGCGCGAAAAAGCGCCGGAAACCCGTCGAACGGTTTTCTAAAAGATACTTTTTTCCGTCCTTTCCTCTCAGCCGGATGCGAATGCCCTTTTTATACACCTCGTATCCGATGGTGATCTCGTCATTGCCCCACCACTTGCGAAATTCTAGGGTCAGGTTGGCAAACCCGCGCGAAAACCGCTCCTTAAATAGGGGGATGGCGGCGAAAATCTTGACAAAATCGATGTTTTTTTCCGCGACGCTCCGCATATCTCCAAAAATCTCTTGGATGGATTTGAGCAGGTTGCTCTCCCAAATATCCAGATAGTTGAGCAAATTGAAAAAGATGCTTTCGCGCGGGGTCAACGCCGTGTTTTTTCTGATACCCGCCAGCTTATACGCAAGCTCGGAGAGGTTTATGTCGCTCTTAAACTCGGTCACTTCCTTAAAATACAGGAATATCGGCAGGTGGCTCAAAACGATTTTTAGCACCGCGTCGCGCAAGGACGGATCAAACCGCTCAAAGAGCCCGGGCAGGTCGTACGTCCCGCCCAACGTCTTGGTGATATGGATCTCGTAAACCGCCGTAAAGCGCTCGTCAAGCGCCTTGAACGCCCGAATGATGTCGTCGTCCGCGCTGAGCGCCGCCTCGATAAACACCGTCTCTTTAAAGACCGGCATGATCTCCTGCTCTCTGTCGATCGGCACGTCCTTGCTCAAATTGAGCTTGCACAAATTTCCTATGTTGCTCTTGTAGGCGTGCAGCGACGTGCCCGGCTTGTAGGCCGGATCCATCAGCTTCATAAGCGCCATTAAAATGGTCGTTTTTCCCGATTCGTTTGAGCCGACAAAGGCGGTGACCGGCCGGCATTGGATCCAGCCCGTGTCGACCACGGCGCGGAAATTTTTGATCCTGTACCTCAATAGTTGCATATGTGGCTCCTTCGCTAAACTGGTATCGGTTGCCGGGGTCGTCGCAAGGCTGTGCTGATTTTATAGTTAAACAGTTTAGAAATAAGCATTTGTGCGAGCGGATATTTGAGATGTTTTTTAGCTGATTTTGTCGCTAATACTAGAGGTATTTGCGTAAAAAATCAGATGAAAAACAG
>JAIRRW010000084.1 GCA_031255775.1 Clostridiales bacterium | reverse complement strand
TCAGTCCCAGGCTGTTTAAAAAACGGGAGGTGTTGTCGTCGGCGTTGATCCGCTCGATTTCCAGCTCGTTGCCGGCTTTTGCAAAGGCCAAAGGCATGACCGCGCCCTCCCTATGTACTAGATTTCGCATACGGTTGCCGTATGCTAACAATATAATAGCCGATTTCCGCGCGGCTGTCAAGCAAAATGTTGCCCGCCGCTAACATTTTTTGTGTTTATTGACGCTTATATTCGCCAATAATTACAAAAGCGGCGGCTATCTTTATTCTTAAATCTTTTTTACAAAAACGACGTTTTTTGTAAAAAAGTGCCGTATCCCTCGCGCGAATGGGTACATTCGCGCGAAAGAGTCGGCGAATAATAATGAATCGGTTGACTTGACGCCCCGAAATGACTATAATAAAAATTGCTTGCGCGGCGGAGCCGGTTCTATTCGCGATTGGTTTTAGAACGGGTCTACTTAAAAATTTTGGAGTAACAGCAGATGTGGAAGAGGATTGTGGCCATTGTTGCGGTTTTGGTTTTGTGCCTGGGGACGTTTGCCGCGTGCAGCGGCGATCGGTACAGCCGTGTCAATATTCAGGGCGACCCGCAGGACACCGGGTATCAGGTCGTCGGCAACGGCGGCAGCGCCGTCCAGTACGGCAATTATATCTATTTTATCAACGGCGCCAAGGGCTATGAGGATACGGACGGAAAAAACAATATTTTCGGCGAGGTCGAAAAGGGCGCGCTCTACCGCGCGGCGCTTTTGGGCGACAAGGTCGAAAACGACCGATTCGGCAACACCTTTGCCCTAAAGCGGGATGCCGACGGCTCCGGGCTTTCGCTGGCCGCGCGCAAGAGCGCCGACTATAAGGGCGACGAGATCTATGTGGCCGACGTTCAGCTCGTCGCGCCCAAGGTCATCGGCACCGGCGGGTACGCGGGCGGCGGCATCTTTATATTTGACGACTATCTCTATTACGCGTCCCCGCACAACCTCAAGGACAAGTCGGGCAACGTCAAATACCAGTACACCGACTTTTTCCGCATGAGCTTGGACGGAAAAACCACCCAAAAACTCTACACGACCGCCAAGGACACACAGAGCAGCCCTTACAATTTTTATATCTATAAGGACGCGGTGTTCGTCACCGTCCTAGAGGGCACGGATCTGATGAGTATCAAGTTCGACAAGCGGAGCGGCAAAAAGCTCGACACGATGCGCCTGTGCGAAAACGTCACCAACGCCGTCATGCCCGTCAAGCCGATCTATTATAACGGCATATCCACCGATACGATCTACGACTTTATCTATATCGAACGCAGCGCCACCAGGAGCGACCCCGCCATATCGGGGACGTATCTCGAATTTATGCGGCCGGACGGCGCGGCGCTCGACCCCGACGCGACCGACGGCGCGGGCGCAAAGGTCTTGTATTACCGGGGCGTCATCGCCTCCGACACCGCCAACCCCCTACAGCTTGTCGCGGTGCGGGACGGCCTGCTGTTTTATACCGCGACCGAAACCCTGACACAGCCGGTTTTAAAGGCGACCAACCTCCACAATATGTTTTACGGCATGGACAAGGCCTATCGGGACGCGGCAAATCAAAGGTACAACAACGGCGTGCCGGACGACCTCGATTATACGCGGACGGCGCTTGCGCACTCCGGTTTGAGCGGTTTTACGCTGTATCCCTATGTCGCGGGCTACGATTTTTTGACCGGGTTTTCCAAAAGTAACGCCGTGCAGGTTTTGGCGGTCGCCTCCGCCGAGTCGGGCGGGACGCTGACGCTGTACCGCAACGACGTTCCCGTCAAGGTGTTTAACGGTTCGGAGCTGCGCGTCGAGGCGGTCAAGGACGGCGTCCTGTTTTATTCGGCGGGCGCGGAGCTGTACCGGGCGGACATTACCGAGGGCAGCGGCGACGCCGCGACGACCATCAGCACAACCTTTGCCGCGGGTACCTACGGCGCCGACATCGCGGCGGGCTTTTTGGTCTACTTTGCCGATGTCGAAGGCAGCGAGACGGCCAAGAGCTACGCGCACTTTAAAGAGATCGACGGCCTGGAAAACAACGAGTTTGACAACCTGTTTGTCGGCAAGCTGACGGAGGACGAGGAGCCCTCGCCCTATAAGGAGCTTGTGGTGGTCACCATGCCCGCCAAGACAGAGTATAAAAAGGGCGAAAAAAAGTTTGACAAGACCGGCCTCGTGATCAAGGGCGTCTACCAAAATACCGACCTGGAGGACCATGAGGATATCGAGATCAGCGACGATATGATCACCGGCTTTGACACCGCGACGCCGGGCGCCAACACCGTCACGGTCACCTACGAGCGCTGCTCGGTCACCTTTGAACTCACCGTCTTGGAGGAGGAGGCCGGTTGCGGCACGCTGGCGCTGGGCAGCGGCCTAGGCCTTTTCGGCGCCGCCGCGGGTCTCTTGGCCGTCGGCGTCCTGTTCGTGAGAAAACGCAGATCTAAAGTATAAGGCGGGCAAGGATACTAAAGGATACACAAAAGACACGGCAAAACCCCGGACTTGGCGTATAAGTCCGGGGTTTTGCCTTCCCCGCGCGAACGGATACATGCGCGCGGCTCAAATACGCTGCCGCTTTCGTTCAAATGACGCGTTGCTTTCATTTGAACGAGGGATACGGTGTCCGTATCCGAAAAGCGTCGTTTTCGGATACTTCCGTTTTTAGTAAAGACCGTAAGCAAAGCACATCCAAAAAATCGGGAGAGGGGAAAAATGACACTTTTTCCCCTCGGACACCGTAAAAGTTCGGCTAAATGCCGCTTGCGGCATTTACGTTTGGCCGAAACGCGTAAGCGTCTTAAATCTTATTTACAAAAACGACGTTTTTTGTAAAAAAGTGCCGTATCCCTCGCCAAAATGCAAGCGTCAGCGGCATTTTGGCGAAAGCGGCAGCGTCCTATGCCGGTATCAAATCAATCAAGTTCGCGCGGACGTCGGGCAAAAACGAAAAGATGATGATAAACGCCGCCGCCAGCAGGAATACGATCTTAAATACCCAGTTGCGCTTGGTGACGGCTTCGGCGCCGATGACCAGCGTCAGGACGATAAAGCCGTAAAACTGAATGTTGTCAAAAATCTTGTACGCCGTCGAAGTGACATCCATATAATGCCATTGCGCGTTGGTCAGATTGACCACCAGCGTAACGACCATCACGACCGCCAAAATTTCGCCCAGAATATCGAAAAACTTTTCCAGCTTTCCGCCGTCTTCCTTTCCCATGTTTCAAACCCTCCTTATTCGGTTTTGTTTTTACGCGCCGCGATAGATAAGCGGCCTCCGTATGGCTTGAGTATATAGCAAACGGCGGGGGCTGTCAAGACACATTCCCGCCTCGGAACACAATTTTAATGAAAGTTTAATCATATAAACGAATAAAGTTGATTCGGCTTTCTAAATATGGTATAGTAAGTAGTGTTTCCACGAGATTATAATCGATAGGTTTTTGATCTTTTTGCGTTGGTTTTCACGATTTTTCTTGTCCGTAGTTCCACTACGGCCTGCGAAATATCGCTTCAACCAACATAAAAATCTCTAAAAACCTCCTTGATTACACTCGTGTCAACACTACCTGCATATGACAGAAGGAGGCCGGGTTTGATCAGACTTAAAACACAATTTTCGGTAAACGGCATCGATACGGCGGTATACACGATCGCGGACGGCGGGTTTGAGGCGGATATTTTGACCTACGGCGGCCGCATCACCCGGCTGACCGTTCCCGATCGGGACGGGGTCGCTCAAAACGTCGTATGCGGCCCTGCGGCGATCGAGGATTATATCCGTTTTCCGCAGTTTTACGGCGCGTTGATCGGCCGCTACGGCAACCGGATCGGGGGCGCGGCCTTTGCGCTCAACGGCGTGAGGTACGAGCTGGAAAAAAACGAGGGCGCAAACACGCTGCACGGCGGCTTTCACGGCTTTGACAAAAAGGTCTGGCAGGCGGAAATGCAGGGCAGCCGGCTCATTTTGAGCCTAGACGTCCCGGACGGCGAGGGCGGGTATCCGGGCCGCCTTAAGGTGACGGTCGCCTATACGCTGGAGGCGGGCGCGCTCTCTATCGCGTACACGGCCGTCACCGATAAGGACACGGTCGTCAACCTGACCAACCACGCGTATTTCAACCTGGCGGGCGCGGGCGATATTCTAAACCAGCGCCTGACGATAGCCGCCGATCACCTCACCAACGTGGACGGCGCGCTCATTCCCGACGGCACGCTTATCCCGCTAAAAGGTTCGCCGCTGGGCTTTTTCGATAAGCCCGTGGGGCAGGACATCCAAAACGCGCACCCGCTGATCGCGGCCTGCAAGGGCTATGACTTCAACTATTGCCTCACGCGGGACGTGCGGGATATGTCCAAGCCCGCGGCCTCCCTCTACGACCCCGGCTCCGGCCGTTTGATGGAGGTTTTGACCAACGCCCCCGCCGTCCAGCTCTATACCTCCAACGCCCCCGCCGTGATCGGCGGCACGACGCTGGGACGGTATGCCGCGCTCTGCTTAGAAACCCAAAACTATCCCGACGCGCCCAATCAACCCGGTTTTCCCTCGGCGGTCCTGCGGGTCGGGGAGACCTACCGCGCCAGGACTGTCTATCGGTTTTCGGTTCGGCCATAGCATAGGTTGCCGCCAGGGCGGATATGATATATTATAAGGAATCAGTAAGGAGGATGTATATAAACATGAAAGAAAAGCTGAGAGCGGAGTACCTGATGACCTCCCTCGTCTATCTGATGGGGATATTCGGGGTCATCGGCGCGTTGGCCGCCGCATTTGCGGTCGTGCTGTCGCACAAAAAGCAGGAAAAACGCACCTATATCGCGCTGGTCTTGACCGTCGGCGTCACACTGGCCGTGTTTTTTGTCCTGTTGATCCTGTTTTTTGTCAGTATGCTTGTCGAGGCGCGGGCGCTGGTCGTCGTGATGTTCGTCTTTATTTTCTTAGAGGCGCTGGCCGCTATGGCCTTTGGGATCCTGACCTTTTTTATGCCCGGGTTTATGTCCGTTTCGGACGGGGATAAGGGCGCGCAGGCGGCGCCGATCGGCGGGGAGCCGTCGCCCGACGCCCCCCGCATATCCGAGGAATAAAAAAAAACAGCTTCCAAGGCAAGCGGCAAACAGATCACACCGTAAATCTTATCCGTTCCCCGAATTTTGGCCGGAGCGGTCTTTTTGCTTGCCAAACAGCCCGTCCGAATAGTATACTGACGGTAGGTTTTAAAACAGGTTTAACGGAGAATTTTCATGTCTTTTATTATTTCCACGGATACGTGCTGCGATATGTTTAAGTCCGAGCTAAAGGCGCGGGGGATCGAGCACATTCCCATGAGCTATTGCTTTGATACGCCCGTCTATGACACCTTTGACAGCGACGCCGATTACGAAAATTTTTACCAACGCCTAAAAAACGGCGAGCTGTCCACGACCTCGCAGGCCAACAGCGTCGAGTATGCCGAATACTATGACGGCCTGGTCGCCGCCCATCCCGATACCGACATTTTGCACCTCGTCCTCTCGTCGGGGCTTAGCGGTACATACGAGGTGGCGCGCGCCGCGGCGGAGGCGGTCAACCAAAGGCTGGGCAAAAAACGCATTTACTGCCTGGACAGCCTGGCCGCGACGCAGGGGATGCACTACCAGCTCACCCTGATGGAGGCCTGCCGGGACAAGGGCATGACGGCGGCCGAGACCGAGGCGTATGTGACGGAGGTACGCGGCCGCCAGCACCATTTCTTGCTGACCAGCGACCTGTTTCACCTATACCGCGGCGGAAGGCTGTCCCGCGCGGCGGCGACCGTCGGGTCGATCCTGCATATCAAGCCGATCATCGTCATCGACAGCAAGGGGCGGCTCAACGTCTACGACAAGGTCGTGGGCATCAAAAAGGCGCTCAAATATGTTGTCGCCGCCGTCAAAAAATACGATGCCGATCTGTCGCTGCCCGTTTTTCTCGCCCACGGCGGCAAGGAGATTCGGGACGAGTTTTTGGCGCTTTTGGCCGAAAAATACCCGGACATCAAGCCCGTCGTCGGCTGGATCGGCCCCGTCATCGGCACGCACACCGGGTGCGATGCCCTTGGCTTTGTCTTTGCCGCCAAGACGCCGCGCTTTGTGTTTAAGGATTAGGTCGTGTTTTCCACGAGTATAATCGATAGGTTTTTGCTCTTTTCGCGTCTGTTATCACGAATTTTCTTGCACGTAGCGCTGCTACGCCCTGCGAAAAATCGTTTCGACAGACACAAAAATCTCTAAAAACCTCCTCGATTACACTCATGGAAACACGACCTAGGTCGTGTTTCCGCGAGATTAAAACCTGTCTTGACGATTCGGTAAATAAATCGGTATATACCCGGAGCAAGCTCCGGACACGCGGCTACGCCGCCTTCCGCAGCAGAGCTGCGGGGTATTCACCGATTTGTCGGCGTCGCAAAAATGCCCTTGCAAGCAAGCATTTTTTCTCCTAGAATAAAGAGGTATCGATGGAGCTCTACACCCCGCATACCCTGTGGGACAATTATGACAGACGCGCCCTGCCCTTAAATCCGACGGTTTTGAAGGAGCGGGCCGCCGGATCCTGCGTCAGGCGGGAGGTGTACTTCAACGGCGAGGCGGCCGTGGACGGCTGTACGCGGATTTACGGCGTCCTCTTTAAGCCGATCCGCGGCGCCAACGGCGGCGGCGTCGTCTATATGGACGGCGCCGAGGCGGGGTTGGACGGGGAGGTCGTCCGCAGGCTGACCGACGAGGGGTATACCGTCCTGTGGGTGGATTATGCCGGACAGGCGGCCGGCCGGAGCTATACCGTCTATCCGCACTCGCTCAGGCACGCCAATTATTTTGAAAACCCCGACTGTCTGCGCCGCTTGCCCCAAAAGCCCAAGGAATCCTGCTTTTATGTCTGGACGACCGTCATGCTGCGCGGCTTTACCTTTTTAGAGCAGGAGGCGGGCGTGTTTCCGCACAAGATCGCCTATCTCGGCCTGCATACGGGCGCCTTTCAGGTCTATAAGGCCGCGTTTTTGACGCCCGAGGCCGCCTGCTCGGTCACCGTTTTCAACGGCGGCTACCTGCCCGAGGCGGACTACGGTTCGGACGAGGCGTCGGCCTACAACGCCGCCCTCGAAAATACGGCCTACGCGGCGCTTGTCAAAACGCCGATGCTTCTCGTGGTCTGCTCCAACCCCGCCGACAATTCGGCCGACTATATGAACGAGCTGTTCCGCGCCTCCGACCACGAATATGTCCGGCTGTCCGTCGCCGTCAACTGCATGGATTTTTTGGACGGAAAGACGACCGAAACCATCTCGCAATACCTCTCCGTCAAGATATTCGGGGACGAGGCGCTGCCGGGCGAACCGATCCTAAGCGCCAAAAACAGTGAGGGCGCGCTGTATTTTTCGGTCTCCGTGCCCGAAATGCCCAAGGTCACCGCCGTCCGGCTGTACGTGGCCGCGGGCGTCAAAAACGGCGCCTACCGCAACTGGCGGCAGCTGCCGCTGACGGCGGTGGGCGAAAACGATTATTTCGCCAAGACCGACGTCTATTCCGTCAAGGACGATATATTCGCGTTTGTCTGCGCCGATTACGGCAGCGGCGTTCTCCTGTCCGGCGAGATGCTGCGCGTGTCCCCGCGGGTTTTGGGGATTCGCGTCAAAGAGCTCAAAAAGCTGCGGCTCATCTACGAGGCGGACTACGGCGCCGACGACTGGCATATCATAAAGCCGGGGGAGACGGGCGAGCGGCGCATCGAGATACAGACCGGCGCGCACGGCATCGAGGGCGTTTGCAGCCTGTGCGGGTCGATGTCCACCTTTAAACCGGGCGACGATCCCTATCGGGGCGAGCGCGACCGGCTCTTGCAGCTCAACGTGTTTATGCCCGCGGGCGGACAGCTTGTCTTTGAGGCGACGCAAAAAAACGGGGAGTCGTACGCCCTCTTTACCGCGCGGCGGGTTTTGCCGCCCGCCGCCGAATGGCAAAAGGTTTTGATCACCGAAAACGAGCTTCACTCCGGCGACGGCAGCCTCCAGAGCTGGGCGGACGTCGTATGCTTTACGCTGATTTCCGACGCAAAGCTGTTGCTAAATTCGCTGATATGGATATAATACATAGGTATGGGATCGATCAACGGCGAAATAGGAGAGCAACAAAGAGCCTGCGCGCTCGCCCCGGGGGATAGGGTGCGCCTAAAAAAACCGCATCCCTGCGGCTGCGCGGACTTTGTCGTCACCCGCACCGGCGCGGACGTCAAGCTCCGCTGCGAAAAATGCGGCCGCGTCGTCCTCCTCGACAGCGGCAAGGCGAAAAAACAGATCAAGGCGCGGTATCCGCAGGCGGACGGCGGACAAAAGGAAGCGCAAAACAAATCGGCGTCCCAAGCGGACGGAAAGGAAGCATAAAACGACAGTGGATTACGGCGGAGAAAATTTTACCGAGGGCGCGCTCATGCCCCAAAAACGACGGGGTGCCGAGGTGGCCATGAGCATTTTGGTCAACCTGCTGCTGGTGATTTTGGCGGGGCTGATCGTCATGTATTTTTTGCTGTCGCCCATTCCCGTCTCCGGGACCAGTATGCTCAACACCATCGAGTCGGGAGAAAACGTGCTGGTTCTAAAGAGCTTCTATTCGGTCGAGCGCGGAGACATCGTCATCGTCGACCTCGAAAAAGCGGACAGGCGGTCGGACGACGGCGTCGACCTCATCATCAAACGGGCGGTGGCGCTTGAGGGCGATCGGTTTGCCTTTATCTACCGACCCGAGCCCCAAAGCGCCAAGCTCGATCTGTGGCTCAAACGGGCGGGCGAAACGGAGTTTCAAAAGCCGGACGAGCCGTATACGCTCGACGCGGATATGCTGTACAGCTCCCGGATCTTCGTGGCGTTTCAGGTGCTTCCCCCGGGGACGACGCCCGACGACCAAAATTCGACGCTTGTCGGCGCGGGGCAGCTTCTTGCCTTGGGCGACAACCGCAACATCTCGCTGGACTCCCGTTTTCACGGGCTGTTTGACCTAAAGGATCTGCACGGCAAATTCCTGATGATTTTGGACGACAACGCGTTTTTGAACGCATTTTTCAACTTCATGTATACCATCAAACCGCAAGGAGGCGCATAGTATGGTAAAGATCGCAGCCGATTCCACCGTCGATCTCGGGGCTTTGACCAAGGATCGGGATATCCACATCATTCCGCTCACCGTCGTTTTGGGCGACAAAACCTATTATGACGGCGTCACCACCGGCCCCAACGACATTCTCGCTCATGTCGAAAAGACGGGCGTTTTGCCCAAGACCGCGGCGCGCAGCGTCGAGGAGTTTAAGGAGTTTTTCGAGGGGCTGACCCGCGACGGCAGCGGGGTCGTCTGCTTTACCATCTCCTCCAAGCTCTCGGTCACCTACGAAAACGCCGTCGCGGCCGCCAAAGCCTTTGACAACGTCTATGTGGTGGACACGATGTCGCTCTCTACGGGCGGCGGGCTTGTGGCCATGTACGGCTGTGACCTGAGGGATTCCGGCAAGTACGGCGCCAAAGAGATTTACGAGCGGTGCAAGGCGCGCGTGCCCCGGGTTCAGGCGTCCTTTTTTGTCGATACCATGGAGTTTCTGCACAAGGGCGGCCGGTGCAGCGGCCTCACCAGCTTTGTCGCGGGGGTCCTAAAGCTCAAGCCCCAGCTCCTGCTCAAGGACGGCAAGATCGTCGTCGGCAAAAAATTTGTCGGCGCCGCCGAAAAGATCTGCACCAAGTACACCGACAGCATCTTCGAGATGTTTGACAAGCCCGACCTCACCCGCGTCTTTATCACCCATACCTCCGCCGCGCCCGAGGTCGTCCGGCTGGTGCGCGAAGCCGTCGAAAAAGCCCACCCCTTCAACGAGATTATCGAGACCGTCGCGGGCGGCACCGTCACCTGCCACTGCGGAAAGGGCACCCTCGGCGTTCTCTATATAAACGACGGGGAGTAAGTCGTGTTTCCACGATAAAACGTAAGCGCAAGCGTCATTTGGCCGAAACGCGGCAGCGTTATCGTTTGATTCGTCCAATCATATTTGCGACATCGGGGACGCAGTTGATATAGGTGAGCTGCAGCCGGGGATGCTCGTTTTGAAACACGCGGAACAGCTCGTCGGCAAAAGCCTGGCCGATTTCGGCGACGCCGTCAAAATCCAGAACGACGTTTTCAAACTTTTCAAAACGCGTACTCAATCGTTTGGCCTGCGATCTGGATACAAAAAAGGCGTCCTTTTCGCCGTAACCCAGCAACGAAACCGGGACGATCGTTTTATTAAAATTGATCAATTCGGGGTCCTCCGAATATCTTTGCATGACCTCTCTTAGGACGATTTTTGAGTCTTTTTTGACGCTGAAAACCACTTCCGTCCCCGCTGTGTTTTTTTCATTGCTAAACAAATAGCTTTTTTCGGTATCGACGGACGCAAAGGTGAGGTCGTCGGAAAAAATGTAAAAGGCGTCGCCGGCTTTGGACGCAAAAAAAATTCCCTCTCCCGAATGCTTGGTCTTGTCGGTTGTCAGCTTTCCCTTGGCCAGCTCGAGAATCGCGTATTTTTTGTCCGCTAAATTCAGCTTTTGCCTGATGTTTTCGAAAATGCCGATCCCGTTGTCCCGGATACTGCATGTCACCCTGCAAGCGTTTTGCAAAACGGTGACCTCGATCCGGTCGGATTGCGAATGATCGATGGCGTTGTTAAACATCTCGGTAAAGATGTAAGCAAAGGTTCTGTGCGCATTTTGACTCAGCTCCGACAGCAGAGGCTTGACGTCGGTCATATACACCGTATGCTCGTCTAAGCCCTTATTTTCGTATGTGAAAAGCGTAGTCCTTTCGACCAGAGCATAGCGCCCTTTTTTTTCGCGCTTGATGATGGTATCGGCAAGCAGCTCGTCTAAAATTTGATGCACCGTCTTTTTGGTGATCAAAAACGCTTGGGCAATCAGCTCGATCGAAAAGGTTTCGTTATCTATGTCCGCAAGTATTGTTTCTTTAATGGTATGCCTGTCCAGACTTTTCCGTGCCATTTTTAATTCTCCGCAATAATTGTTACCAATTCCTTCGGGTATTATACCAAATAAGTTACCTAAAGTCAATAGATATGTTACTTTTCGGACGCAAACACCTTATTTCTCGATAAAATGAAAGCGAAAGCGTCATTTTGGCGATAGCGGCAGCTACCTTATCCCTCGATAAAATGCAAGTGAAACGGCAGTTTATCGAAAGCGGCAGCGTTTAGGGGTTGCGTGACGGGCGAAATTCGTGTATACTGTGGTGTATGAACCGAAGCAAACCGGACAGAAGTAAATTTTTTGATGTTGACGAGACGCGGAAGTTTGCGGCGGAGGGCG